>NZ_JBHUSF010000004.1:0-83729 GCF_042673295.1 Rhodococcus sp. NPDC057014 | reverse complement strand
AGTCCAGAGACTCGTCAACCACGCACGGGCGCGAAGCGCCTACTTGACGTCGGAACCGTGCCGGGTGAGCGGCATGATCT
The DNA here is from genome assembly GCF_042673295.1 of Rhodococcus sp. NPDC057014. Lineage (NCBI taxonomy): Bacteria > Bacillati > Actinomycetota > Actinomycetes > Mycobacteriales > Nocardiaceae > Rhodococcus > Rhodococcus sp. NPDC057014. Next base: position 83,649 of record NZ_JBHUSF010000004.1, on the reverse strand, counting down.
CGATCTTCATGTACGGGAACAGGGGAAGGTTCCACAGGATCTCGTGCAGTTCGTCGGCCGACTCGACGTCGAAGATGCTGATGTTGCTGTACTGGCCGACGATCCGCCAGATCTCGGGCCACTTGCCGGAGCGCTGGAGCTCCTGCGAGTAGGCCTTCTCCTTGGCGATCGTTTCGTCCCGGACCTTCGGGTCGAGGTCGCGGGGAATGGCGACGTCCATGCGCACGTGAAAGAGTGCCATCGGGTGGTGTCCTCCTCAGTTCCTGGTCCAGGTCTTGACTGCGTCCATGTTGAGCTCGACTCCGAGTCCGGGGCCTTCGGGCAGGGACACCTGGCCGTCGGCGTAGCGGAGCGGTTCCTGCAGCAGTTCCTCGCTGAACAGCAGGGGCCCGAACAGTTCGGTGCCGAAGTTGATGCCGGGCTCGGCGCAGGCGAACTGAATGGACGCCGCGGTCCCGATCGGGCCTTCGATGGACGTGGCTCCGTGGCAGGCGATTCCGGCGGCCTTCGCGATCGCGACCACTTCGCGGCTCTTGGCGAGGCCACCGCATTTGGTGGTCTTGAGCGCGATGACGTCGGCGGCGCCGCGGCGAGCGACCTCGAGGGCGTCGTGCGGAGTCTGGACACTCTCGTCGGCCATCACCGGGACGGGGACGAGACGGTTCAGCTCGGCGAGGACCTCGAGTTGCTCACCGGGTGTGGGCTGCTCGATCAGTTCGACGCCGCCGTCGACGAGGCGGGGCACGTACTTCAGCGCGGTCAGCCGGTCCCAACGGGCGTTGACGTCGATCCGGACGCCGGCCTTGCCCTCGAACGCCTGGGCGATCCGGACCACCCGCGCCGTGTCGACCGCGGGGTCGAGCGCACCCATCTTCAGCTTGAAACTGAAGTGCCGCTTCGACTCGACGAGGCCGAGGGCCTCCTCGATGATCTCCTCGGCGGGTGCGGCGCCGAGGGCCCAGGTGACGTCGACGCCTTGTCGGAAGGCGCCGCCGAGCAGCGTGTGCACGGGCACACCCAGGCTGCGCGCCCAGGCGTCGTGCAACGCGACGTCGACGGCGGCCTTCGCGAAACGTGCGTTTGCGACCACCCTTTCGATGTCCGACATGATGCCGGTGATCTCGTCGACACGCCGGCCCAGCAGGACCGGGGCGAGGTACTTTTCGATGATCGCCTGCATCGTCTCCACCGACTCGCCGCCCCACCAGGGGCCGCCGGGGACGACGCCCTCGCCGTGGCCGGTCACGCCGCCCGCGGTCTCGACCGCGACCAGCAGAAGCGGTTGCGCGGTCATCGACGTGGTCGCGAACTTGTGGGGACGCACCAGCGGCACATCGAGGATCGTCGTTTCGACGGAGACGATCGACAGGTCGGTCATCGAATCACTTTCTGTACGGGTGGAACGGGTCACGCGGGGTCGAGCACGAAGTTGTAGGTGACGTAGTTCTTGCCGTCGTCGCCGGTCTTCGGGTCGAGGATCAGTTCCGGCTTGGTGGCCGACGCGACGTCGCTGTCGATCCACTCGCCCCCCTTGAAGTACAGCTGCGTGGTGACCGACTCCTTGCCGGGCGCCGACACGATGAGGTGCAGGTGCGCGGGACGCCACGGGTGGCCGTTCTGCGCCTCGATGAACTGGCCGGTCGGGCCGTCGGTCGGGATCTGGTAGGGCGCAGGCTGGATCGTGGTGATCTCGTAGCGACCCTCGTCGTCGGCGATGATCGTGCCCCGCAGGTTCCACTCGGGCAGGTGCGGTGCGAACTGCGAGTAGTAGCCGTCGTTGTCGGCGTGCCACAGTTCGACCTTCGCCCCGGCGAGCCCGTTGCCGTCGAGGTCGGTGACCTGGCCGGCGAAGACGAGCGGGGTGATCTTCTCGTCCTCGGCACGCATCGGCAGGGTGCACGTGGACGGCAGTTCCGGCGAGTTCTCGATGTAGTACGGGCCCTCGATGCTGCCCTTGGTGCCCTTGCGGGAGCGGGCGAGGACCTCTTCGACGGAGTGCTCGATGAACACGTCGAGGAACAGCGGCCATTCGCCGCCCTCGCCGACATCGATGAGCCACTGCTTGAACACGCGGTACTCGGGGTAGGTGACGCCGTGCTTCAGGATCACGTCGTTGAGCGCGCCGAGGGCGTCCTTGGCGATCGCCGCGAGCCGCTCGGGCGAGGTGTCGGCGCTGACGCGCTCGGCCTTGAACTTGTCGGTGGCGGCGGAGCCGGATCCGGCTGCGGTGGGGCTCTCGGTGGTGGTCATCGTTTCTCCTCGGGCTGAAGGAATTCGGACAGGGCTGGTATCGAGTTCTGGGCGACGCGGTGGGTGTTCACACGCCGGAAGGTCTTGCATATGTACGCTGTGCGTACTAATATCACGCTGTGCGTACACCACTACTGTGCGCGCAGTCACATTGAAATGTCAACCCCGAGTCCGAAGAAGCACACGAATCGCTGGTGGAGGCCGCAATGACCGAGAGCGATCGCGATTACATCCAGAGCATCGAGCGCGGTTTCGCCGTGCTGCTGGCCTTCGACGCCCAGCGCCCGAACCCGACGCTCGCCGAACTCGCGACCGAAGCGGGACTGTCGCGCCCCGCCGTCCGCCGGATCCTGCTCACCCTGCAGAAGCTGGGATACGTCGCAGGGGCCGGAGGCCGGTGGTCGCTCACCCCTCGCGTGCTCAGCATCGGACAGCACTACTCGGAGTCGCACGCGCTCATCGAGGCCGCGATGCCCCGGCTGCTCGAGGTGGCCGAGAAGACCCAGGAGTCCGCGTCGCTCGGCGTGCTCGACGGCGCCGACGTGGTCTACGCGGCTCGCGTTCCCGTCCGCCGGATCATGAGCATCAACGTCTCGGTCGGCACCCGCGTCCCCGCGTACGCCACGTCCATGGGCCGCGCCCTCCTCGCCTGGGCTCCCACCGACGTCGTCGAGCGGGTGGTCGCCGAGTCCACGTTCCAGAAGCTGGGGCCGGAGACCATCGGCTCCGCGGCCGAACTCGACCGCGAACTCGCGAAGGTCCGGGAGCAGGGCTTCGCACTGACGGCCGAGGAACTGGAGAAGGGGCTGATCTCGCTCGCCGCACCGGTCCGCGACGCCGGCGGCACGGTGGTCGGCGTGGTCGCGTGCTCCACGTCGTCCGCGCGCAACACTCCGGCGCAGTTCCGCGAACAGGCCGTTCCGTGCGTCCTCGCCGCCGCGGCCGCCCTGAGCGCGGACATGGGTTACGCCGGCTGACGGCGGCACACCGATCAGATCGGATCGAGCACGAAGTCGCAGGACACCACTCCGCCGGCACCGACGTCGACGAGCGTCTCGACGGCGGAACCGCCCACTTCCCTCGACGCGCCGGGCGTCGGGACCAGCCTCGTCGCGAGCGGGTGGAACCCGCGCGCGTGCACGATCACGTTGAGGTGCCCCACGTCGGCATCGCCTCGGGCGCTGGAGAATTCGCACGGTGCGGGCTGCACCGTCGCGATGTCGAAGCGACCGCCCGCGCACGTGACGACGATGCCGCGCAGGTTGTTGCGGAGGATCTCCACGGAGTACCCGGAATAGCATCCGTCGGCGTCCGCGTGCCAGATCTCGATCTCCGCACCCGACAGCGGTTCGCCGGTGCGGGACCGGACGACACCCGTCATCCGCAGCGGCGTCCCGGGTTCGCCGGGCAGTGCCGCGAGGTTCGCGGTCCACGGCAGCACCCGCTGCCCGGGGAGGTAGAACTCCCGGTCCACGTAGTCGAGGCAGGCCAGGTCGGCCCGGGGTGCGGTCGTCGACGTCGAGGTCATCACCTGATCCGATCACTCTCGTGCACGCAGTGCGTACACAGGGAACGCTGTGCGGTAGTTGTCGAGTGTGCGCGCAGTCACAGGCGTTCGTCAACTGCGGTCCGTGCACATCGCGAACGGGTAGGTACGGGGCAACTGTGGGATAATTTCCCGGCCACCGGCGGACAACGACGTTTCGCCGTCGCCCGGTGCGCGCCCTCGCGCCGGCCACGTCGAACACCCGAGGAACACATCGATGACCACCCCTCCCCGCAGCATCACCCTCCGCTTCCTCGCCGCACCCACCGAGGTCGCGACACTCGGAGGTGCAGTCCAGGGTGGCCGCATCCTCGAATGGATCGACAAGGCCGCGTATGCCTGCGCGGTCGGCTGGAGCGGGAGTTACTGCGTCACCGCGTACGTCGGAAACATCAAGTTCACCCGGTCCATCGAGTCGGGACACCTCGTGGAGGTCGAAGCGCGCCTCGTCCACACCGGGCGCTCCAGCATGCACATCCAGTGCACGGTCTCGTCCGCCGACCCGCGGACCGGACAGTTCACCGAGGCCAGCAACTGCCTGATCATCTTCGTGGCCGTCGACGACTCCGGAAAGCCGACGACCGTGCCGCCGTGGAAGCCCGTCACCGCCGCCGACCGCGCCGAGTCCGAGGAGGCCGTCATGCGGATCGGCCTGCGGGCCGACATCGAAGAGGCGATGAGCAAGCAGAGCTACACCGACGCGGGCACCGCACCGGAATCACTCACCCGCTTCCTGGCCGCGCCCACCGACGTCAACTGGGGCGGCAAGACGCACGGCGGGACGGTGATGCGCTGGATCGACGAGGCCGCCTACCTGTGCGGCACGTCGTGGAACGGCACCCCGTGCGTGTCCGTGTACGCCGGCGGTGTCCGGTTCTACCGCCCGATCCAGATCGGGCACGTCGTCGAAGTCGACGCCCGACTGCTGCACACAGGCGCGCAGACCATGCACATCTCGGTGCACGTGCGGTCCGGCGATCCGCGCACCCGGGAAATGAACCTCACCACCCACTGCCTCACCGTCGTCGCCGCTGTCGACGACGACGGTGCGGCCACGGCTGCGCGGCAGTGGGTTCCGCAGTCCGACGAGGATCGCAAGCTGGAGGCGCACGCCCGCGAACTCATCGCCCTCCGCGACCGGGCGCGAATCGGCGCCCTCGCGTAACCCACCCGGGTAGCGTCACCGGAAAAGGTCTACCCGCGGAAGGAGCGGGGGATGCCCGGCGACCGTCCGGTCGCCTACGAGCTGACCGCGGCGCAGTCCGACGTCGACCTCGCAGGTACGCGCACCGCGGCGTGGCTGTACAGCACGCAATTGCCGGGCCCGGTCCTGCGCGCGAACGTCGGCGACCGGGTCCAGGTGCGGTGTCGCAACCAGCTCCCGGACCCCACGACCGTGCACTGGCACGGGCTGGCGATCCGCAACGACATGGACGGGGTCCCGGACCGACATGGCGACCATCTTCTCCTACGTCGGCTGAGCCCGAGCCGTCAGCCGCGGAGCGCCTCCGACGGCGCCACACCGTACTTGCGGCGGTACGCCGCCGCGAACCGGCCGGTGTGGGTGAAACCCCACCGCATCGCGACTTCGGCGACCGTCGGTGCACCGTCCGCGCGCAGCAGGTCGTCGTGGACGCGTTCGAGTCGCACGTCCAGCAGGTAGTCGCGGGGGCTCACCCCGACGTAGTCACGGAACCCCTCCTGCAACCGGCGCACGCTGACCCCGGCGACCTCGGCCATGTCGGCCGCCGTCCAGGCGCGGGACGGGTCGGCGTGGATCTCGTCGACCACCCGCTTCACGATGCGCGGACGCGCACACCCCACCCCGGCCCCGTCGTCCGGGACGGCGGCGAGCACGAGCGCGGTGGTGACCGCCCCTGACAACTGTTCCGCGACCATGGCGTTGTTCAGCACCCCGTCCGACTCCAGCATCTGCTTCAGCAACGACCGCACGAGAGCGAGCCAACTCGCGCCGTTCTCGGTGGTCACATCGATCTGCGGGGGAAGCTGGATGTCGGGCCGGGCCAGGATCCGCGACATTTCCCGGTGCAGGTGGTCCCGGTCGACGCGAACCCCGATGATCGAGCACTCCTCGCTCCAGTTGGTGATGAGCGTCGACGTGTCGGGCGGGCAGATCGTTCCGGAACCCGGCGCCGACAGCACCTCGTTCCTGCCGGTCACCGACTCGAGGTGCCCCGACAGCGGGACGTTGACGGCGTACGCGCCGGGGTGGTCGGACCGGATCGACACGTCCGCACCCCAGCCGATGTGCGTGATCTTCACCGGGCCCAACTCCACGGCCTCCGCGACCGTGTTGGTGGCCTTCGACCTGCTCAGCGGCGTGAGGGTGTGCGGGAAGTACACGTCCGACACGACGTGCGACGCCTCGTCCCAATCCTCGGGGCGGGAAATCTTCGACGTGGCCGACATGGCACCAGTGTGACCGCGCACACTTCGCAATGCAATCGAGGCCCCCGCCTCAACTCGCCGCGCAAAGCGGATCACCTCCGCGCTCAGCGGATCGACGCCCCGTTCCCGCGGTCGTACGTTTCTCCGTACCTCAACAGCGCCCCGGACAGGAAGGGAGGCTCCGACATGGAGCAGCGCGAACTCCGGAACATTTTCGGGCAGTTTGCCAGCGGAGTCACGGTCATCACGTGCGCCAACTCCGACGGTCTGCCGCACGGAGCGACGGTCACCGCCTTCACCGCCGTCTCGATCGAGCCGAGGCTGTGCCAGATCACCCTGACCCGAAAGTCGAAGGCCTGCAACTACTTGAGCAAGTCGCCGTTCGCCGTCAACATCCTCGCCGCGGACCAGGTGGACACCGCGATGCATTTCGCCGGGCGCCCGCAGACCCCCGAACCCGTGTGGGCCGACGGACCGACGGCCCCCGTCCTCTGCGGCGCCGCCGCCACGCTGTCCTGCGAACCGTGGGCGGAGTACGACGGCGGCGACCACGTCATCTTCATCGGTGAGATCGTGGCCGCCGAATCGAGCGGCAAGGATCCGCTGCTGTTCTACCGGAGCACGTTCCACGACCTCGGTTCCCCGTCGGCGTCGGCCGCGTGGAACGGGTCGATGGACGATCCGAACAGCGGATGGTTCGACTCCACCACCTCATTCACCCCATTCCACCTTCAGCCCGTCCACTGATTGCCGAATCCGAAAGGACCGACCATGACCACCACCGAAAGCGCTCCCGAGACCACGCTCGACCCGACGAAGGTCAACCCTGCCGCGGACTGTGAAGCCAACCGCACCGCGAACTTCGCCACCCGCCCGATGACCGGTGACGAGTACATCGAGTCCCTCAAGGACGACCGCGAGATCTGGCTGCACGGCGAGCGTGTCGAGGACGTCACCACGCATCCGGCGTTCCGCAACCCGATCCGGATGACCGCCCGCCTCTACGACTCGATGCACACCGGTGAGCACGTCGACAAGGTCACCACCTCCACCGACACCGGCAACGGCGGCGTCACGATGCCGTTCTTCAAGGCGCCGAAGTCCTCCGACGACCTGCTGAAGGAACGCGACGCCATCGCCACGTGGGCGCGGATGACGTACGGCTGGATGGGCCGCTCCCCCGACTACAAGGCCTCGTTTCTCGGCACCCTGCACGCCAACAAGGAACTGTATTCGCCGTTCCAGGACAACGCCGAGCGCTGGTACAAGGAATCGCAGGAGAAGGTCCTGTACTGGAACCACGCCATCATCAACCCGCCCGTCGACCGGCAGCTCCCGCCGGACGAGGTCGGCGACGTGTTCATGAAAGTGGAGAAGGAGACCGACGCCGGCCTCATCGTCTCCGGCGCGAAGGTCGTCGCCACCGGTTCGGCGATCACCAACTACAACTTCATCGCCCACTACGGCCTGCCGATCAAGAAGAAGGAATTCGCGCTCATCTGCACCGTCCCGATGGACGCACCGGGCGTGAAGCTGATCTGCCGGTCCTCGTTCACGCAGAACGCGGCCGTGATGGGCACCCCGTTCGACTACCCGCTGTCGAGCCGGATGGACGAGAACGACACCATCTTCATCTTCGACAAGGTGCTCGTGCCGTGGGAGAACGTCTTCATGTACGGCGACGTGGACAAGATCAACGGATTCTTCCCGCAGTCGGGCTTCCTGCCCCGCTTCACGTTCCAGGGCTGCACACGTCTCGCGGTGAAGCTCGACTTCATCGCCGGCATGCTGATGAAGGCCCTCGACGCCACCGGCGCCGGCGGCTTCCGCGGTGTGCAGACCCGCGTCGGTGAAGTGATCGGCTGGCGAAACCTGTTCTGGTCACTGACCGAATCCATGGCACGCAACCCCGAGCCGTGGATCGGCGACACCGTCATCCCGAAGCTCGAATACGGCCTCACGTACCGCATGTTCATGATCCAGGGCTACCCGCGGATCAAGGAGATCATCGAGCAGGACGTCGCGTCCGGCCTGATCTACCTGCCGTCGAGTGCCCGCGACTTCAAGTCGCCCGACGTTCGCCCCTACCTCGACAAGTACGTCCGCGGCTCGGACGGCATGACCGCCGTCGAACGCGTGAAGATCATGAAGGCCCTGTGGGACTCGATCGGCAGCGAATTCGGTGGCCGCCACGAACTCTACGAGCGCAACTACTCCGGCAACCACGAGAACGTCAAGGCCGAACTGCTGTTCGCCGCCGAGAATCGGGGCGACGTCGCCTCCATGAAGGGCTTCGCCGAGCAGTGCCTGTCCGAGTACGACCTCGACGGCTGGACGGTGCCCGACCTCATCGGCAACGACGACGTCTCGTACTTCGGTAACAAGTAGCCGATCGACCCCACAGACGCACCCTTTCTCCGCAACCGCACCCGAAATAGTTCTCGAATTCGGGTGCGGACGCGGAGAAGGGGTGCGTCTGCGTGTCCGGGGTCCTGCCGTCCGATCGCGGCATGCGTGCGCATGCCGAACACGTCCTAGTCAGTACTCGGTAAATGCCTAGTGTGATGCAGCGCACAGGCTGCAAGAGTGGAATCCATTGCCGGACCCGGGCGCCCCCGCAGGGCGCAAGCCCCCGGAGATCTTGGAGGATCCCATGACTGAAACCCTGTACTCAGCGCCGTCCGAGGACGTGCGCGCCAAGCTGGCCGACGCACTCATCGAAGACCCGGAAACCGGCCGCTACCAGGTGCGACGAAGCGTCTTCACCGACGAGGACCTGTTCGAACTGGAGATGAAGCACATCTTCGAGGGCAACTGGATCTACCTGGCCCACGAGAGCCAGATCCCGAACGTCGGCGACTACTTCACCACGTACATGGGTCGCCAGCCGATCGTGATCTCCCGCAACAAGGAGGGCGAACTCAACGCCCTGGTGAATGCGTGCAGCCACCGCGGCGCGATGCTCTGCCGGCGCAAGACGGACAACCGGACCACGTTCACCTGCCCGTTCCACGGCTGGACGTTCAACAATTCCGGCAAGCTCCTCAAGGTCAAGGACCCGCGTGAGGCCGGCTACCCGGAGCAGTTCAACAAGGACGGCTCCCACGACCTCACCAAGGTCGCGCGGTTCGAGAACTACCGCGGATTCCTGTTCGGCAGCCTCAACGCCGACGTCCCGCCGCTCGAGGAACACCTCGGGGACACCACGAAGATCATCGACATGATCGTCGACCAGTCCCCCGACGGACTCGAGGTGCTGCGGGGTGCGTCCACGTACACCTACGACGGCAACTGGAAGCTGCAGACAGAGAACGGCGCCGACGGCTACCACGTGTCCGCCACCCACTGGAACTACGCGGCGACCACGTCGCGGCGCGAATCCGGTGAGTCCACCAACGCCACGAAGGCGATGGACGCCGGCAAGTGGTCGAAGCAGCAGGGCGGCTACTACTCGTTCGACAACGGCCACCTGCTGCTGTGGACCAAGTGGGCCGATCCCGCCAACCGTCCCCTCAACGAGCGCCGCGACGAGCTGGTCGCCGAGTACGGCGAGGACCGCGCCGACTGGATGATCGGGGTGTCCCGCAACCTGTGCCTGTACCCGAACGTGTACCTGATGGACCAGTTCGGTTCGCAGATCCGGCATTTCCGTCCGATCTCCGTCGACAAGACGGAGGTCACCATCTACTGCATCGCCCCCAAGGGTGAGAGCCGGTCGGCACGCGCCGCCCGCATCCGCCAGTACGAGGACTTCTTCAACGCCACCGGCATGGCCACCCCGGACGATCTCGAGGAATTCCGCTCCTGCCAGAAGACGTACCAGGCCGGCGCCGCACCGTTCAACGACCTCAGCCGCGGTGTCACCCATCAACTCCGGGGCCCCGACGAGGACGCCAAGAAGATCGGCATCAACCCCATCTCCAGTGGTGTGAAGACCGAGGACGAGGGCCTCTACCCGATCCAGCACGGCTACTGGGTGCAAGCACTGACCAAGGCACTCGACGCCGACGTTGCCGCGAACAACCGCTGAGGGAGACGATCACCATGACTGCAGTAGCCGAAAGCACCGTCACCCAGCACGACATCGAGCAGTTCCTCTACCGTGAGGCCCGCTACCTCGACGACCGCGAGTTCGAGAAGTGGATCGAGTGCTACCACCCCGACTCCGAGTTCTGGATGCCGGCGTGGGCCGACGACGGTGAACTGACCACCGACCCGATGACCGAGATCTCCCTGATCTACTACGCCAACCGCGGCGGCATCGAGGACCGGGTGTTCCGCATCAAGACCGACCGGTCGAGTGCGACGAGCCTCCCGGAACCGCGCACCGGGCACAACATCTCGAACGTCGAGGTGATCGAGCGCCGCGGCGACGTCGTGGACGTCCGGTTCAACTGGTTCACCCTGTATTTCCGGTACAACACGGTCGACACGTACTTCGGAAATTCGTTCTACACGATCGACTTCTCCGGCGAGCAGCCTCTGATCCTGAAGAAGAAGGTTGTGCTCAAGAACGACTACATCCACCACGTGGTCGACATCTATCACATCTGATCTCCTTCCATTCTTCGCGAATCGAGCTGTTTTCCATGACTTTCCAAGTTGCACTGAGTTTCGAGGACGGGATCACCCGCTTCATCAAGTGTGACGGCGACGAGACGGTCGCCGACGCGTCCTACCGCGCACGCATCAACATTCCTCTCGACTGCCGAGACGGGGCGTGCGGCACCTGCAAGTCGCTCTGCGAGTCCGGCACGTACGACGGCGGCGACTACATCGAGGAAGCGCTCACCGACGACGAGGCGGAGCAGGGTTACTGCCTTCCGTGCCAGATGATGCCGGAAAGCGATCTGGTGTTGCAGATCCCGACCACCTCGGATGTCGCCAAGACGGCGGCGGGCACGTTCACGTCGACGATCACGGAGATCCGGAAGTTCTCCGACACCACCATCGGGTTCACGATCGAGATCGCGAACCGGGACGACCTCGTCTTTCTCCCCGGCCAGTACGTGAACATCACCGTTCCCGGAACCGACGCGACGCGGTCGTACTCGTTCAGCACCGGACCCACGTCGAAGGAACTGTCGTTCCTGGTCAAGATCACCGACGGCGGCCTGATGTCGGAGTACCTCCGCGACCGCGCACAGGTCGGCGACACGCTCGAGTTCACCGGCCCGATGGGAAGCTTCTTCCTGCGCGAGCAGAAGCGCCGCGCCCTGCTGCTCGCTGGCGGCACCGGGCTCGCCCCGCTGCTGTCGATCCTCGACAAGATGCGTGCCGACGCCGCCGACCTCCCTGTGCACCTGATCTACGGTGTGTCGTCCGACGCGGACCTGGTGGAACTGGACAAGCTCGAGGAGTGCACGAAGTCGCTGCCGCAGTTCACGTTCGACTACTGCGTGTCCGACCCGGCGAGCAGTGCCCCGAACAAGGGGTACGTGACCGGCCTGTTCGAACCCGCGCACCTGAACGACGGCGACGTGGACGTGTACCTGTGCGGCCCGCCGCCCATGGTCGAGGCGGTACGCGACCACCTGAAGGCGGAGGGCGTCACGCCGGCGAACTTCTACTTCGAGAAGTTCAACAACGCGGCGACACCGGGTGGCTCGGCGGCGGCCGCGGCGCCGGAAGCAGAGGTCGTCGAGATGGTCGAGGCCGCTCCCGAGTACGAGATCGGCGAGGAACACCAGCCGCTGTCCGAGTCGGATGCGCAGTTCGACGCCCGCATGGCCCTCGAACTGGGTGCGATGGAACTGACCATCGGCCGGATGACCCCGGAGCAGCTGTCCGAGTACCGGATCCTCGCCGAGACCTCGTGCGAGTCGATCGAGAACGACCACTTCACGGACGCGGGCGCGTTCACCGACACCAACGCCTCGTTCCACGAGTTCCTGTTCCGCTGCACCGCCAACGACGTACTGCTGGAGGCGTACAACCGCCTCGAGGTCACCCAGCTGATGACCACGGTGCTCCGCACCGCGGACTGGGTGGACGAGCACATCCAGCACGACCACCTCGACATCGTCGCCGCGTTCGAGAGGGGTGACCGGGCCGCGGCCCACGACCTGATCGTCAGCCACAGTGCGCACGCGAAGGCCACCATGTGCCGCGCCATCGAGAGGAGTGCCGTCGCATGAGTGGATTCGTCACTCCGCACAGATTCGACGGCAAGGTCGTCGCGGTCACCGGCGCAGCGCAGGGCATCGGCCTGACTGTCGCGACCCGACTCGCGGCCGAGGGCGCGTCGCTGATCCTGATCGACCGCGCCGACCTCGTGCACGACGTCGCGAAGGGATTGCGGGAGAACGGCACCGAGGCGCACAGCATCACCGCCGACCTGGAGCAGTTCGCCGACGCCGAGGCGGCGATCGACGAGGCGCGGCAGCAGCACGGCCGGCTCGACGTGCTGATCAACAACGTCGGCGGCACCATCTGGGCCAAACCGTACGAGCATTACACCGCCGAGCAGATCCAGGCGGAGGTGCAGCGGTCGCTGTTCCCGACCCTGTGGACGTGCCGCGCCGCCCTCCCCCACCTCATCGCGCAGCAGTCGGGCACCGTCGTCAACGTGTCGTCGGTGGCCACCCGGGGCGTCAACCGCGTGCCCTACGCGGCGTCGAAGGGCGGGGTCAACGCGCTCACCGCCGCCCTCGCCCTCGAAGCGGCGCAGTACGGAATCCGCGTGGTGGCCACCGCTCCCGGCGGCACCGAGGCACCCGCGCGCCGCGTTCCCCGCGGCCCCGGCGCGGAGACCGATCAGGAAAAGGCCTGGTACCAGCAGATCGTCGACCAGACGGTCGACTCGTCCCTGATGAAGCGGTACGGCACGCTCGACGAGCAGGCCGCCGCGATCGTCTTCCTCGCCTCCGACGAGGCTTCGTACATCACCGGGACGGTCCTGCCCGTCGCCGGCGGCGACCTCGGCTAGCCCCACAGTCTCGAGCGCCTCGACCCCGGTTCCCCGTCACACCACCGAGCGGAGATGACCATGACTCAATCCACCCCCGGCACCTGGGCAAGTCCGAGGCACCGAAGCGCCGTCACCTGGATCGTCGCGATCGCCACGATCGCGATCATCTTCGACGGCTACGACCTCGTCGTGTACGGCACCATCCTCCCGACGTTGATGAACGATCCCGGCCAACTCGGCGTGATCTCCGCCCAGCAGGCCGGTGCGCTGGGTTCGTACGCGCTGATCGGCGTCATGGTGGGCGCACTCACCGCAGGCGCGGTCGGCGACTACCTCGGCAGGCGCCGGATGATGCTCGTCAACATCGCATGGTTCTCCGTCGGGATGGGGCTCGCCGCGCTGGCCACGAACGTCACCATGTTCGGCCTGCTGCGGTTCTTCACCGGCATCGGCGTCGGGGGCCTCGTCGCCACCGCGGGCGCGATGGTGGCGGAGTTCGCCCCTCCCGGAAAGCGGAACCTGTACAACGCGATCGTCTACAGCGGCGTCCCCGCCGGCGGTGTGCTCGCCTCCCTCCTCGCGATCGTCCTGCGCGACACGATCGGGTGGCGCGGTCTCTTCTGGATCGGCGCACTGCCCATCGTGATCCTCCTTCCGCTGGCGGTGGCGAAACTGCCGGAGTCACCGAAGTGGCTCGTCGCCCGCGGGCAGGAGGACAAGGCCCGTCGCATCTCCGAACGGACGGGCATCCCGATGCCCGGCGCCGAAGAGATCGCCGCGGAACGGGCGTCGGCCGAGAAGGTCGGCTTCGCAGCACTCGCGACGCGCCGTTACGCCTGGGGCACCGCGCTTCTCGGCCTGATGAGCTTCTCCGGCCTGCTGCTCACCTACGGCCTCAACACGTGGCTTCCGAAGATCATGGAAGACGCCGGTTTCAACGCGAAGGGGTCGCTGTCGTTCCTGCTCGTCCTCAACGGCGGCGCCATCCTCGGCGGCCTGATCGCGTCGAAGGTCGCCGACGGCATCGGACCGCAACGCGTCGTCGCCACCACGTTCGGTCTCGCCGCGCTGGCCCTGATCCTCCTGACGCTCGGCTTCCCGCTTCCGGTGCTGCTCGCGTCCGTCGCCGTCGCCGGAGTCGGCACCATCGGCACCCAGGTCCTGATCTACGGGTTCGTCTCCAACTACTATTCGACGTCCGCGCGCGGCGCCGGCGTGGCCTGGTGCGCCGGGTTCGGCCGGCTGGGCGGCATCTTCGGCCCGCTGATCGGCGGCGCGCTGATCAGCGCCGGTATCAGCAGCCAGGTGGCGTTCTACGTCTTCGCGGGTATCGCCGTCCTGGGCGGGATCGTGACGTTCTTCGTCCCGCGCCAACGGAATACGGTTGCGACCACGAGCGAGGAGTCCTACTCCACCGTCCAGGTGTCGTGACCGGTGAGCAACCTCTGCAGCGAACCGTCGTCGACCGGGTCCGTCTCGCGGGCGATCTCGTTCTGCAGGCGCACCATGTCGTCGTACGTGTCCCGCGCGACGCTGCGGAACACACCCGTCACGGTGTGCGTCAGATCCTGATCGGACAGCCGCGACAGAGCGTAGGCGTAGTCGGGGTCGTCGGTGTGGGCGTCGTGCACCACGATCTCGTCCCGGTTGACGTCGTCGGTCGCGACCACCTTCAGACCGAAACCCGATCGGACCACGCAGTATTCGCCTGAACCGCCGAACACGATCGGCTCGCCGTGGGTCAGCGGGATCAGGCGTTGCTCCGCACCGTCCTTGCGCAGGACGTCGAACGAGCCGTCGTTGAAGATCGGGCAGTCCTGGTAGATCTCCACGAAGGACGTGCCGCGGTGGGCCGCCGCCTGCCGCAGCACCTCCGTCAGCCCCTTGCGGTCCGAGTCCATTGCGCGGGCCGCGAACGTCGCCTCGGCGCCCAGCGCGAGGGACAGCGTGTTGAACGGGTGGTCCACCGACCCCAGCGGCGTCGACTTGGTGATCTTCCCGACCTCCGACGTCGGCGAGTACTGGCCCTTCGTCAGCCCGTAGATCCTGTTGTTGAACAGCAGGATCGTCAGGTTGACGTTCCGGCGCAGGGCGTGGATGAGATGGTTGCCGCCGATCGACAGTGCGTCGCCGTCGCCGGTCACCACCCACACCGACAGGTCCGGACGCGTCACCGCGAGACCGGTCGCGATGGCGGGCGCGCGGCCGTGGATCGAATGCAGACCGTACGTGTCGAGGTAGTACGGGAACCGGCTCGAGCATCCGATGCCGGAGACGAACATCAGGTTCTCGCGTCGAAGTCCCAACTCGGGCAGGAAACTTCGGATCGTCGCGAGAATGACGTAGTCTCCGCACCCCGGACACCAGCGGACCTCCTGGTCCGACGTGAAGTCCTTCGCCTTCTGCGGTTCGTCGGTCCGGGGCACGTGCGCCGTGGCACTCAGTCCCAGATCCGCACCGACACGACTGATCATCCGCGTCACGCCGACTCCTCCTGCCGGGGTCCGGTCGATCGATAGGTCGCCGACGCGAGCGCGTCGGACGTCTTCGCGAGTTCGTGCTCCCGCAGCGTCCCGGCCAGCGCGGAATCGATCACCTCGTGCAGTTCGTCGCCGAGGAACGCGAGGCCCTTCACTTTGGTCACCGACTGCACGTCGACGAGGAACCGCGACCGGAGGATCATCGCGAGTTGTCCCAGATTCATCTCCGGGGCGACGACGGTCCCGTAACTGCGCAGCACCGCACCGAGGTTTGCGGGCAGCGGGTTCAGGTTGCGCACGTGCACGTGGGCAACCTTCTTGCCCTCTCGGCGAGCGCGCCTGCAGGCCTCGCCGATGGGCCCGTACGAACTGCCCCACCCGACCAGCAGCAGGTCGGCCTCCCCCGACGGGTCGTCGACGACGGCGTCGGGAACGGCGATTCCGTCGATCTTGGCCTGACGCAACCGGACCATCAGGTCGTGGTTGGCGGGATCGTAGGAGATGTCGCCGCTGCCGTCGGCCTTCTCGAGACCGCCGATGCGGTGTTCGAGCCCGGGAGTTCCCGGCACCGCCATGGCGCGCGCGAGCGTCTCCCGGTTGCGGACGTACGGTGCGAACTCGCCGTCGACCGGCGGTGCCGTGTCGACACCGGGATCGATCCGGTCCAGTGCGGACACGTCCGGGACGGCCCACGGTTCACTTCCGTTCGCGATGGCACCGTCCGACAGCAACAGCACCGGGGTGTGGTACGTGAACGCGATCCGGGCGGCCTCGACCGCCGCGCCGAAACAGTCCGCGGGTGAGCACGGTGCGATCACGGCCACCGGCGATTCGCCGTTGCGCCCGTACATCGCCTGCAACAGATCCGACTGCTCGGTCTTCGTCGGAAGACCGGTGGACGGACCGCCGCGCTGGACGTCGATGACGAGCAGCGGAACCTCGGTCATCACCGCCAGCCCGATCGCTTCGCTCTTGAGCGCCAGCCCGGGCCCGGATGTGCTCGTCACCCCGAGCGCACCGCCGATCGACGCGCCCAGCGCCGCGCCGATCCCGGCGATCTCGTCCTCCGCCTGGAACGTGGTGACGCCGAGATTCCGGTGCTTGCTCAGCTCGTGCAGGATGTCCGACGCCGGGGTGATCGGGTAGGTGCCGAGGAAGACGTCCCGCGACGCCAGCTGCCCCGCCGTCACCACCCCGTAGGCGAGGGCCGTGTTCCCGGTGACCTGGCGGTACGTGGCCGGTGGGAGCGTCGCCGCCGACACCTCGTATGTCGTCGCGAAACTCTCCGTCGTCTCCCCGTAGTTCCACCCGGATTTGAACGCGAGCAGGTTGCCCTCCGCGATCTGCGGCTTCTCCGCGAACTTGACCTGCAGGAACCGTTCGATGCCGTGGGTGGGGCGGTTGTACATCCAGGACAGCAGGCCGAGCGCGAACATGTTCTTCGCCCGCTCGGCGTCCTTCCGGCTCAGCCCGGCCGGTTCCACCGCACCCGAGGTCAGTGTCGACATCGCCACCGGATGCACCACGTAGTCCGCGAGGGAGTCGTCGTCGAGCGGACTCGTGGCGTACCCGACCTTCGCGAGATTCCGTTTGGTGAACTCGTCGGTGTTCACGATGATCATGCCGCCGCGCGGCAGGTCGGCCACGTTCGCCTTCAACGCCGCCGGATTCATCGCGACCAGGACGTCCGGGCGGTCGCCGGCCGTGAGAATGTCGTAGTCCGCGATCTGGATCTGGAACGACGACACACCGGGCAGCGTGCCCTGCGGCGCCCGGATCTCGGCGGGGAAGTTGGGCTGGGTGGCGAGGTCGTTGCCGAACGCCGCCGCCTCCGACGTGAACCGGTCGCCGGTCAACTGCATACCGTCGCCCGAATCTCCGGCAAAGCGGATCGCCACCCGCTCCAGCTTCGTGGAGTTCGCCTCCGTCATGAATTCACCGAATCCTTCGACTCGTGTTCGCTCTGACCAGCAGCTTCTGACCTCACGTTACAAGCGTTCCCAATTTTCGCCAGGAAGACGCCGAAATAGCGCGTCGCGATACGGTGAGTGACGTGAGTGACCCAGGGACTATCGAGTTCGTCGGACGTTCCCGCGAGCTCGCCGAACTCGAGGCGGCCCTGCACGAGACCGCCCGGAGTGCGCCCGTCGTCGTGGTCGTCGAAGGCGTGCCGGGCATCGGCAAGACCACTCTGGTGGAACACTTCATCGCCGCGCATTCCGACGTGCCCGTGTTCTCCGCGGTGTGTGCCCCGTGGGCGTCGAGCCGTCCCTTCGGAGTCGCCGAGCAGCTCCTGGGTGCGGCCGTCACGTCGCAGGAACCTCTCGACGTCGCCCGTGAATTCGTCACGGCGGTGGCTCCCCGCGCCGGTGACGCGCCGTTCGTCGTCGTGGTCGACGACGCGCACTGGGCAGATCTGGCGTCGCTGCAGTCGCTGACCTCCGCCGTGCATCTACTCGACCGCCCGGGGCTGATCGTCCTCGTCACGAACCCGGATCCGCCCGACGGTGTTCCCGCGGACGTCCTCGATGTTCTCGACCGGCACAGTCGCCATCGGGTTCGCGTCCGCCCACTCGACGCGTCCGACGCTCGCGCCCTCGCGAGCAGCCTCGCGCACGTCGACCTTCCCACCCCGGTCGCGCACCAGCTGGTCCAGCACACGGCCGGGAACCCGCGGCACCTCACGCAACTCCTCCAGGAGGTCGATCCTGTTCTGTGGGGACGCTGGCAGGCGGTCCTCCCGGTGCCGCACACGTTCGCGGCGAAGGTACGGTCGCTGCTGTCGGAGGCCTCCCCGCAGGCCCGGGCGCTCGCCGAAGCGGCCGCAGTCCTGGCCGGGGATCCGAAATTCGCCGACGCCGCCGCACTCGCCGGCATCGCACACCCGGTGGGCGCGCTCGACGAACTTCACCGGGCAGGTCTCCTCGCCGCCGGTGAGCACCGCGGCGTGACCGTACTGACCTTCTCGTCGCCGCTCACCCGCGCCGCCGTGTACCACAACCTCGGGCCGATCCGATTGCGCGACCTGCACGATCACGCCGCGCGGATCGTCGAGGACGAGGGCAGGCGCCTGGACCACCGCGCCGCGGCCGCCCCGTTCGCCGACCCGGCGCTCGCGGACGAACTCGACCGCTACTCCGCGAGCAGGGCGACGGTCGGGGCGTGGTCGGCGGTCGCGGACGCACTGATCAAGTCGAGCCGCCTCACGGCGGACCGGGGGGAACGCGAGCAGCGGCTGATTCGCGCCGTCGACGCCCTCCTCGGCACCGGAAACCTCTCCCACGCACTGGCTTTCGCCCCAGAGATCGAAAGTTTCCCGGAAAGCCCGTTACGCGACGCCGTGCTCGGGTACCTCGCGATCCAACGCGGTCGTCCCGCCGAGGCCGATGCGCTGCTCACCCAGTCCTGGTCCGCCTGCGATCCGGAAACCGATCCGGCCACCGCCGCCTTGATCTGCCAGCGGCGCGTCCTCGACTCGCTGGCCCGCTGGCACGGACCGGACCTCGTCGAATGGGGTTCCCGGGCAGTCGCTCTCGTCGATTCGGCTGATCCATCGGCGGTGGAATCCGCGGCGATCATGGGGCTCGGACTCGCGGCCACCGGCCGGATCGCGGAGGCGCGGGCCGCCTACGACACGTTGTCCGCGAAGATCGCCCTCGGCGCCCAATCCCAGCGTTTCGACATGGCCCGGGGCTGGCTCGACCTGGCGCTGGACGATCCCGAATCGGCACGCCAGGAACTCGAGAGCGCCGTCCCCACGGCCTTCCGGATGGGCTCGGTCCGCATCTCACTGTGGGCGCAAGCCTGGCTGGCGCGAACACAGTTCGCCCTCGGGGACTGGAACGGTGCCATCGCCACCGTCGACCGTGCCGCGCACCAACTCGAGGATGCCACGCTCGACCTCCTCCGGCCCCTCGTGCATTGGACCGGCGCCCAGACGCACGCGCTGCGCGGGAACTGGCCCGCCGCACACGAGCATCTCCGGCTCGCCGCCGCGAGTTCGCACGACTACCCGATGATGTTCATCCCGTCCGCCCTGGCGCGCGCCCAGTGCGCCGAAGTGGAAGCCGACTACGCCGCCGTCATCAGGGCGCTGGAGCCCCTCACCCGTCTGGAACCCCGGGAGGGCGTCGACGAGCCCGGCTTCTGGCAGTGGCCCGACGTGTACGCGAACGCGCTCGTGATGGCCGGGCACGTCGACGACGCGGACGCCTTCCTCACCCCGCACGAGGAACGGGCCGCCGAGCGCGGGCACCGGTCCGCGATGGCGCGTCTCGGCTACGCCCGCGGCCGCATCGCCGGTGCGCGCGGCGACATCGACACCGCCAGGGACGTGTTCGAGAATGCGCTGACCCAACTCGACACCCTGCCCCTCCCCTACGACCGCGCGCGGGTGAACTTCGCGTACGGCCAGACCCTGCGCCGGGCAGGCAAACGACGCGAAGCCGACGCCGTCATGCAGGCCGCCCGCGAAGGGTATTCCGCGCTCGGCGCCGCCTCCTACGTGCAGCGGTGCGACCGCGAACTGAAGGCGGGCGGTCTCAACGTCAAACGCAGCCGGTTCACGCTCGAGGAACTGACCCCGCAGGAACGGGCGGTGACCGAACTCGTCGCCGGCGGAGCCAGCAACAAGGAGGCCGCGGGCGAACTGTTCCTGTCCGTCAAGACCGTGCAGTACCACCTGACCCGCGTCTACGCGAAGCTCGGCATCCGCTCGCGCAGCGAACTCGCGGCGCAGTTCCGCGACCAGGAGTGACGTCCCGGGTGGCGGGAACCCACCCCGAGGGTGCCTGTTCCGGGTACCGCCGACCGGCCAGGCTGGATCACGACCGAAACAGCCGACCCACCGGAGTACCGAGATGGATGACACGATCGACGCAGTACGAGCCGACCGCGACCTGAAGACCAAACACCGCGCCATGTGGGCCCTCGGCGACTACCCCGCCCTGGCCACCGACATCATCGCCGGCCTCGGCCCCGCCCTGGTCCGGGCGAGCCGGGTCAGGCCCGGTGACCGTGTCCTCGACGTCGCGGCCGGCTCCGGCAACGCCGCCATCCCCGCGGCGCTGTCCGGTGCGAGCGTCGTCGCCAGTGACCTCACGCCGGAACTGTTCGACGCCGGACGCCGCCGGGCCGCCGAACTCGGCGCCGAGGTCGAGTGGCGCGAAGCCGACGCCGAGGCGATGCCGTTCGCCGACAACGAATTCGACACCGTGATGTCCTGTGTCGGTGTCATGTTCGCCCCGCACCATCAGGAGAGCGCGGACGAACTCGTCCGTGTCTGCAGGCCGGGCGGGACGATCGGACTGCTCAGCTGGACCCCCGAGGGGTTCATCGGTCAGATGTTCGCGACGATGAAACCGTACGCACCCCCGCCCCCTCCCGGCGCGCAGCCGCCGCCGCTGTGGGGTCGCGAGGACCACGTCCGGGCGTTGTTCGGCCATCGGGTGACCGACGTCGTGGCAACCCGGCACACCGTCCGCATCGATCAGTTCCGGACCCCCGAAGACTTCCGCGACTACTTCAAGACCCGCTACGGCCCGACCATCGCGGTGTATCGGCACATCGCCGACGACCCCGCCCGGGTGGCCCAGCTGGACCACGAACTCGCCGACCTTGCGCGGCGTTTCGATCACGGCACCGGCAGTACCGTGATGAACTGGGAGTACCTCCTGCTCACCGCGCGGAAGTGGTAGGCAGCAACCACGCGCCGGTCAGGCGTGCTGGGTGAAGCCCACCTGGCCGGGACGGCGGTTCGGGGCGTAACCGAGCTTGGCGAGCGTCTCGTCGGCATCGGCGTAGGTTTGGCCGATCCGGTAGATGTCGCGGGCCTCCTTCCCGGTGGCCACCTCCCGGCCCAGCTCCCCGGCCACCCGGACCAACTGCTCGACCTGCGCGACCGACGTCATCTTCTCGCCCTTACGACCCCAGATCGTGTCCTCGTTCCCGCACCGCGGATGCAGACCCATCGCGATCGCCATCGCGTTGACCGGCAGCACACTGCGCATCAACGTCTCGAGGGTCAGGCACGCCCCGTCCGGCACCCGCTGCACGAAATTCAGGATGTTGTACGGATTCGGGCCGTCGAAACCACCACCGATACCGACCCACGTCAAATTCAGCGGACCGGTGTACACCCCACGCCGGATCAACCGCTCCATCGTCTCGAGCTGCGGGATGCTCGACAGCTGGAAGTGCGGCTGGATCCCCGCCGCCTGCAGCCGGCGCAGATGCTCCTCCACCCACGCCGGACCGGCCGGGACCGTCATCTCCCGGTACGCCTCGGCCAGCTCGGGCCGCTGCATCGAGGTGCCCGCGATGTCGTCGGCGGTCATCAACTCCATGATGTTCATCTGCGAGGTGTTGATCGCGATCGTCACCTGATCCGGTGCCGGATCGAGGTCGGCGAGCATGTGCCGGGTGTCGTCGGAGAGCCACTTCGCGTCCGCACCCTCACCCTCGGGGGCGAACGAGATCGAACCGCCGACCTGCAGGATCATCTCCGGCACCGCCTGCCGCAGCCCGGCGAGCAGCTCGTTGAACTTCGACAGCCGCTTGGAGCCCTTGCCGTCGAGTTCACGGACGTGGATGTGCAGCACGGTGGCGCCGGCCTCGTAGCAGTCCACCGCCTTCTGCACGTGCTCGTCCATCGTCAACGGCAGGTCCTCGCGGAAATCGTCCGGCTCCCACTCCGGACCGTACGGGGCACACGTGATGACCAGCTTCTCCTGGTTCTCGGGGAAGAGGGCGTCGTCGTGGAAATGCATGGGTGTTCTCCGTTTCGGAAAGATTGCGGACGGCGGGACTGTGACTCAGCTGACATAACGGTAGCCACGGGATGCGATCCAGACTTACCCTGACGGGACATATTTGTTTCCCGTTCGGGACACCCGGCCGAGGGGACGCCTGCGACGGAAGGTGACGCGAATGGCCAAGCCGCTCGCCCGGTATGCCGCGTTGACCGGCTTCGTCGAACTGGGCCGCACACTGTCGCTCGACCCGGTGACGCTGCTGACGAGCGTCGGACTCGACCCGGCCGGGCTGGACCTGCAGGACCGCTGGGTGCCCGCGTCGTCGGTCGCCCGTCTGCTGGAGTTGTCCGCGGCAACGTCCGGTCGCCAGGACTTCGCGCTGAAGCTGGCCGAGCGGCGGCGCCTGTCCACCCTCGGCCCACTGAGTGTCGGCATCCGGGACGAGCCCGACGCGCGAAGCGCACTCCGGATGCTGATCCGCTTCCAGCACACGTACAACGAGGCGCTGCACATCCGGCTGTCCGAGCGCGACGGCCTGGCGACGATCCGCATCAGCTTCGACCCCGGCGAACCCGTGCCGGTCCGGCAGTCCGTCGAACTGGCGGTCGCGGTGACCCACCAGCTGTTGCGGCAACTGCTGGGCGAGCGGTGGCATCCGGTGTCCGTCAGCTTCGAACACGGACGACCGGCCGACGACTCCACGCACCGGCAGGTCTTCGGCGCGCCACTCCACTTCGACGGCGAGTACTCCGGAATCCTGGTCTACACGGGAGATCTGGACGAGCCGAACAGATTGTCCGACCCGCTGCTGCGGTCCTATGCGCAACAGATCCTCGACACGCTCACCACACCGGAGGAACCGACCCTCACCAATCGGGTGCGCGAACTCGTCGAACTGCTGCTGCCGAGCGGGCGCTGCTCGATCGAGCAGGTCGCCCGCAGCCTCGGCGTCGACCGCCGGACGGTGCACAGACACCTCGCGAGATCGGGCGAGACCTTCACCTCGGTCCTCGACTCCACCCGCGCCGAACTCGCGAAACGCATGGTCACCGGCCGGCGTTACTCGTTGACGGAGATCTCCGAGATGCTCGCCTTCTCGACGCCGAGCAGTTTCTCCCGGTGGTTCCATCAGCAGTTCGGCATGAGTCCTCGCGAGTGGCGCAAACAGACCACGGGATAGGCGCCCGCGCGACCGATGTCCCGAAATGCAAAGAATTCCGTCCCGTAGGGGCAACTAATCGGCTCACGGGCCACGTAGCGTGATGCAGGCCACTATCGGGTCGGGCCGTAGCCCGCGTCACACCCGATTCGTTCTCCGTGAAACGAGCCGCCATGACCGCTGAGCCGATACCCACCCCGACACTCGACCGAATGAAGAGTGCCGGGAGCTGGAATCCTCTGTGGGACACCTTGTCCCAGTGGGATCCGGAGTGGACCGAGCAGTTCATGGCCATGAACGCCACTCCCGTGCAGCGTGGGGTGTTCACGCCCGAGTTCGTCGAACTGCTCAGCATTGCCATCGATGCCGCCGCCACCCACATGTACGCGCCGGGAGTGCGCAGGCACATCCGGGCCGCACTCGAACTCGGTGTGTCCAAGGAGGAGATCCTCACCGTCCTCGAGATGGTCAGCGTCCTCGGGATCCACGCCTGCAATCTCGGCGTCCCGATCCTCGCGGAGGAACTCGACGCGTACGAGTCCCGGCGCCCGGCACACTGAACGCCGCTCCCACACTCTCTCCCTCTCCATCCGCACCCTCAGGAGCATCCATGGGACCGAATCCCACCACGTCCGAACTCGAGATCGCAGTTGCCGACCCGTCGAGTTCCGCGCCGACCGCCGACCGCCGCACCCGACGCTCCTCGTTCTACCCCTGGCTCGTTTTCGTCCTCGCGTTCGCGTTGCTGCTGTCCGACTACATGTCCCGCCAGGTTCTCAGCGCGGTCTTCCCGTTCCTGAAGGCCGACTGGGCGCTGACGGATTCCCAGCTCGCATCCCTCACCAGCATCGTCGCGCTGATGGTCGGTCTGCTCACCCTCCCGCTGTCCCTGCTGGCCGACCGTTGGGGGCGCGTGAAGTCCCTGGTGCTGATGGCCACGCTGTGGAGTGTCGCGACCCTGCTGTGCGCGATCGCCTCCAGCTACGAGCAGATGCTCGCCGCGCGCTTCCTCGTCGGTGTCGGCGAGGCCGCGTACGGAAGTGTCGGAATCGCCGTGGTTCTCAGCGTCTTCGCGCCACGCGTCCACTCCACGCTCAGCGGCGCGTTCATGGCCGGCGGTTCCTTCGGCTCCGTCGTCGGCGTCTCGCTCGGCGCGGTCATCGCCGTGCATCTGAGCTGGCGCTGGTCGTTCGCCGCGATGGCGGTCCTCGGACTCATCCTGGTCCTGGCGTTCCGCACGATTGTCACCGAACGCCGCCTGGCCGAGCACGCCGCCACCGACGACGCCGCCGAATCCGCCCGCCCCGACGAACCCGCGATCCGCGTCCCGGTGTCGACACTGTTCACCAACCCGACCGTGTGGTGCGCGTACCTCGGCGGCGGACTGCAGATGTTCAACGCGGCAGTGCTGCTCGCCTGGTCCCCCAGCTACTTCAACCGCTACTACGGCATGGCCCCGGACAAGGCCGGTGCGGTCGCGTCCGGGTTCGTGTTACTGATCGCCCTCGGCATGATCGTCTGCGGCATGATCACCGACCGGGTCGGCCGCGACAACGCGGCCGCGAAGTGGACCAGCGCGATCACCTACTGCACCATCTCGCTGGCCTCGCTCGGAATCGCACTCCAGCTGGAAACCGGTGCATCCCAGCTGATTCTGCTGGGTATCGGCGCCTTCTTCGCCGCCGGCTCGTCCGGCCCCACCGCCGCCATGGTCGCGGGATTGACCCACCAGTCGGTGCGGGCCTCCGCCCTCGGCAGCCTGACCGTGACCAACAACGTCCTCGGCCTCGCCACCGGCCCCTTCGTCATCGGCATCCTCGCCGACCGCCTCGGCCTGCTCGGCGCACTGCAACTGGCACCGCTGGTGTACGTGCTGGCGATCATCGCCCTGTTCCTCGGCAAGCGGACATACCCCGCCGGGCTCGCGAAGCTCACGGCGCAGAGCGCCGCCGCCGCAGCCAAGGTGTAGGTTTCGCCGGTGTCCACATCATTCGGCAAGTCCCGGTAGCAGCCGCCGCCGGGCCTTGCCGAGTTGTCGTACACCTCGACGATGCGCTGGAGGGCCTTCGCCGCGTCGGCGATCGCGGGGTGATCGAGCGAGCGGTTCGACCCGCACCAACTCCTGGCGGAGGCGACGATCGACTGCTACAACGACAGCGAATGCGTCACCGGCTTCTACACCATGCTCGACGAGAACCTCGACCTACCGTTGCCGGCACCGCCACCCGACGGTGCCGAGTGGATCAAGGCATACCGCCACTGGCTGATATAGGTGAGGACACGAGCATGAACACCGGCGACACCGCACCCCCGAGCGCGACCGGGGAACACCGGATACGAATGACCGAACAGGAGGCCATGTCGAATCTGCACGCGGTGCTGCACCTCTGCGCGGCCGGTGAATTGCGGTGCAGCGAGAAGACGCACCGCCCCTCCGCGGCGACGGTCGCTGCCGTGGGCACAACGCTCGCGCACGGCGACTTCTACCTCGACGACCCGATCGCGTCGTTCGCGTGGCCGCTGATCATCCAGGCCGGTGGGCTCGCCACGATCGAGAGCGGGCGCCTGCGGCTGACCCCAAAGGGCCGTACCGCCCTGCGTCGGCCGACGGCCGAGGCCATCTCCCCACTGTGGCGGCGCTGGCTCACCCACGCGGTGATCGACGAGTTCAGCCGAATCGAACAGATCAAGGGTCAGCGCGCACACAACGTCCTCACCTCCGCCCGGACCCGCCGGCAGACCGTCGCTGCGGCTTTGGCAAGCTGCCCACCTGGAGAGTGGATCGGGATGGATTCACTGTTCACGGCAATGCGACGGAAAGGCATGAGCCCCAACGTCGCACGCAGCGAGCGCGCGCTGTGGAAGCTCTATCTCGTCGACCCGCAGTACGGCAGTCTGGGCTACGACGGTTACCACCGGTGAGAGATCCTCGAGGGCCGCTACACGATGGCGGTGCTGTTCGAGTACGCCGGCACGCTGGGCCTGCTCGACCTCGACCACCTCCACCCCACCGGCGCACGGTCGGACTTCCACGCCAACTGGGGCGGTGACGACCTGGACGCGCTGAGCAGGTATGACGGACTGCAGGCGATCCGGCTCACCGCCCTGAGCTGCCCGGCACGCTGCGGACCGTCATCGACGACGTCACCCGCCGAGCCACCCAGCTCACCGACCACGGCCACGCCCGGGTGATCGAATGCACCGATGCCGCACCCGCTGCGCTCATCACCCGCGACCGCGCACTCACCTCGCGGTCCCCGTCGAACACGAACCGAAGTTCCGCAGGGCCCTACACAAACTCGGCTACGCCCTGCGCGGGCCGAACACCCCCTGACCGAGGGCGTCAACGCCGCGACGAACTGGACCGCGCGCGGCCAAATCCGCTGGTAGTCAGATCCAGTCGATGTGGACGGAGTCGATGTGGTCGAAGTGGAATCCGAACTGCTCGCTGTACGTGTCGAAGCCCTTGTTCTCTGGGTAGCAGAGGGTGGCGTGCCGTTCGAGCAGTGCAACGACCCGGGCGTGATCATCGCCCACCAGAGCGGCGGCGAGTTCGCGGGATTCGTCGCAGCTGAACGGTGTATCGGAGTTCGCAAAATCTAGGGTGCGGACCCGGTAGTCGTATCCCTCGTCGGCACCGTTGCGGACCGTGACCCCGCCCTTGACCCGGATGATCGCCCTCTTCGGTGTTCCGTCCGGGCGCAATACGCCGGCGCGCTTCATGATGTCCTGGGCCTTGATGTTCTCGAGTTTCTTGCCGGCATCGGCACGCAACTCCTTTGTTTCCCCGGACCGGTATCGGGAGACGGCGGAGCGGGACCGCCCGATCCTGGCGGCAACGGCATCGATGCCACCGAGGCGTTCGATCGCCGCACGCCGTTGCGCACGCTCGACGACGTCGGCGTGCGGGATGCGGCCAATTTGAGCCCACCGGCGCAACGTGCCGTCCGACGGCGGTGTGCGGTCGGCATCGATCGCCGCCTGGCGCAGGCCCTCATTGCCGAGCTCCGCGCACAGTTGCTGGACGGAGACCTTGCTGGTCAGTCCTGCCAGTCCCCCATGCTCGACATGCTTCGACTTCTCCACACCTCTGGTCGCCGCAGTCGCGACCGAGACCACGAGACCGTCGAAAGCGACCACCTCCTGCGGCAACTTCGTGGTACGCGGCTTCGGAAGATGCTGAGCCATCAGTCGTCCTCATCCTCTTCTTCGGCTACAGCCGCCTTGATCACCAGATTCACCTCATGCACACCGGTGGCCGTGGCCAGGCCCGGACAGCAGCGAGTCTGTGAGGAGTGTGTCCTAATCCACCGACATCTTTCCGGACCTGTCCCTGCGATAGAAACCTTCTCCCCCGACCGTCAACTGGGTAGAGCCCGCCAATTCCGATTCGGGTATTGCCCCGCCTCGTGCCTCCAGTTACAATCGAACATATAATCGAATTACCTTGGGGGAGGTTGATTGTGGGGGCAATGCTTCTCGAGGAATTGCGCGCATTCACGGCGCGACTGCAATGCGCCGAAGCGGCGAGTGGGGATCCGGGATTGGGCATCGACCTGCTCGATGCGATCGAGACATTGAAATCGGTCGGGTGTGCGGTGCAGGCGGTGATCACCGACGATGTCGCGACGAGTATCCGTGCGGACCGCAGGGCTCGGAAACTTCCGCAATCCGAGTGGGGTCGCGGTATCGCATCACAGATTGCGTTGGCGCGCAGGGAGTCTCCAAACCGCGGCGGGCGACATCTGGGGTTCGCGCAGGCGCTGGTGCACGAGATGCCGCATACGTTGGCCATGCTGCAGACCGGGCGGCTGAACGAGTGGCGCGCCACCCTACTCGTGCGGGAAACAGCGTGCCTGTCCGCGAACGATCGGGCTGTCGTGGATCGCCGGTTGTGTTCGGACCCAGCCACACTCGACGGAGTCGGCGACCGCGGCCTGATCGCACGGGCCAAAGCCCTGGCGGTCGAACTCGACGCCGCCTCGGTCGTCCGGCGGCATCGCAAGGCCGTGTCCGAGCGACGGGTCACGACCCGTCCGGCCCCGGATTCGATGGCCTATCTGAGTGTGCTGATGCCGGTGGAGCAGGCGGTCTGCTTGCAGGCCACGCTGGGTCGGGATGCGGACAATCTCATCGCGACCGGCGAGAGTGGTGGCCGCACCCGCAGTCAGCTGATGGCGGACCTGTTGTTCGACCGCGGTACCGGGGCCTCGGTGGTGGCGTCAGGGGTGCCGGTGGCGGTGAACCTGGTGCTCTCGGACGAGACGCTGCTGGCAGGCGGTCACGAGGCGGCGCAGCTTCAGGGGTTCGGGCCGGTGCCGGCAGGGATCGCGCGACAGCTGGTGGCGGACGCCCTCGACCGTGACACCGAGGCGTCGTTGCAGCGCGTGTATTCGTGCCCGCAGTCGGGGTCGTTGACGGCGATGGAATCGCAATCTCGAACATTCCCGAAAAGCCTGCGAAAGCTGATCGATCTGCGGGATCAGACGTGCCGCACCCCGTGGTGTGATGCGCCGATCCGACATCACGATCACATCCGCTCACGGCGGAGGTCTGGTGAGACCAGTGTGCGCAACGGGTCCGGGCTCTGTGAGGCCTGTAACTACGCGAAAGAAGGCGACGGTTGGACGGCCCGCCCGATATGCCGCCCCGGCCGCACCCACCTCGTCGACCTCGGCACCCCGACCGGGCACCACTACCGCTCGGCGGCACCACCACTCCCGACCGCCGGGACTTGCCGAATCAGCTTCGTGAACGCTTCACAAGTGCCACGCTTGAGACCATGGACAGCATCAATTCGATGAGTGATCGGTAATGGCCCGGCCGGTACGCGTCGTCGTGCTCGGCGCCGGTTCGTGGGGAACGACGGTGGCCGGTCTCGCCGCCCGCAACACACCGACGCTGCTGTGGGCGCGGAATTCGGATACCGCGGACGAGATCAATACCGAGCATCGCAACTCCCGCTATCTCGGCGAGCGGGCGCTCCCCGACTCCATGCGCTCGACGGCCGACCTGGTGGAAGCGGCGCACGAAGCCGACGTTCTCGTGGTCGGGGTGCCGTCGCATGCGGTCCGCAGCACGCTTACTCAGATCGCCAACGAGGTGCGGGCGTGGGTGCCGGTGCTGTCGCTGGCGAAGGGGCTGGAGCCGGGAACACGGTTGCGGCCCACCGAGGTGATCGCCGAGTGCCTGCCGGGGCATCCGGTCGGGCTTCTCGCCGGTCCCAATATTGCGCGGGAGATCGTCGACGGACTTGCGGCGGCGTCGGTCGTCGCCACCCAGGACGTCCGGGTGGCGACCGCGTTGCAGCCGTTGTTCGCGTCGGCGGTGTTCCGCGTGTACCGGAACACCGATGTGCTGGGCTGCGAACTCGGTGGTGTGCTGAAGAACATCGTGGCCATTGCGTCGGGGATGGCCGACGGGCTGGACGTCGGCGACAACACGCGCGCGATGGTCCTCGCACGCGGGCTGGCCGAGATGACCCGGCTGGGTGAGGCGATGGGTGCGAACCCGCGGACGTTCGCCGGGCTCACCGGCGTCGGAGACCTGATCGCCACGTGTATGGCCCCGACTTCCCGCAACCGGCGGGTGGGCGAATTCATTGCCCGCGGCATGACCGTCGAAGAGGCCGTCGCCAAGCTGGGGCAGGTGGCCGAGGGCGTCAAGACTGCGCCCACCGTGATGGAGTTGGCCCGCGACTACAACGTGGACATGCCCATCGCCGCGGAGGTCGAGGCGGTCGTCGCGGGGCGGCAGACGCCGGAGGGCGCCTACCGTGGCCTGCGGAAAGTCGCTGCGGGCGGTGAGGACGAGGTGGCGTGATCGCTCAACTGCAACCGGAAGTAGCAGTATCTAGACGTTCCTAAGAAGTCAGCGATGAGTTCACCGACCCCGATTGGTCCCGGAGACTCGCCGGCGCGCGCCTATCCGCTGTCGCCCGCACAGATGGGGATGTGGCTCGCGCAGCGCGTCGACCCTGCGGTTCCCGTGTCGGTCGCCCAGTACGTCGATATCCGCGGCGCGTTGAACCGTGGCGCTCTCGCGTCGGCGTGTGCTCGCGCCGCCGCCGAGTTCGAGTCGTTCTTCCTGCAGATCACGGAGGTCGACGGGCAACCGCAGCAGTGGGTGGATCCGAGTCTCGAGGCGACCGTCGGCTACGTCGACTTCCGGGACGCTCCGGAACCCGAAACGTCGGCGCATGCGTGGATGCGCGCCGAGTCCGCCGATCCGATCGACGTCCGGCGCGACCGTCTGACGGTCTCGTTCGTTCTTCACGTCGGACGCGACCATTACTTCTGGTATTCGCGCGCCCACCACGTCGCGCTGGACGGTTTCGGGTCCATCACCATGGTCTATCGGATCGCCGCGCTCTACACGGCCGCGGTGCACGGACTGCCGCCGCCCGCGAGCAGAACACTCGGCCTGCGACGCATTCACGACCTCGAGATCGACTACCGTGACTCGACCCGCCGCGACGCCGACCGGGCGTACTGGACCTCCACGATGCGTGGCGTCACCCGCCCGAGCACCCTCGCGCGCGACTCCGCGCCTGCGGCCGCCGGTTCCCGGGACGTCAGCGGAACGTTGTCCACCGAACTGGTCGATCGGCTGGAGAAATGCGCGGCCGCGCACGGGGTCAATCCTGCGACACTCACGGTCTGCGCGGTCGCCGGCTACCTGGCGCGCATGACCGGCCAGGACGACGTCACGCTCAGCCTGCCGGTGTCGGCTCGCACGACGGCGGCGCTGCGCCGGTCCGGCGGGATGGTGTCCAATATTGTGCCGCTGCGGATCCCGGGTGCGGGGACGGCCACCGTCGGTGATCTGGTGGCCCGCACGCGTCTCGTGATGTCGGGTGCCCTGCGGCATCAGCGGTACCGGCACGAGGATATCCGCGCCGATGTGGGAGACGCGCTGTCCGGGCCGCGACTGTTCGGCCCCGCCGTGAACATCATGCTGTTTCCGGAGGAACTCGAACTCGGTTCCCTGCGGAGTCACTTGCATGTGCTGTCTTCGGGTCCGATCGAGGACCTGCTGGTGAACCTGTACCGCTCCGGACCCCACGGACGCGTGCACCTGGACTTCAAGGCGAATCCGCGCCTGTATTCGCAGGAAGAGCTGGACGGTCACCACACGAGATTCCTGCGGTACTTCCAGCGCTTCCTCGACGCCGAGACCGCGCACCCGATCGGTACTCTCCCCGTCCTCACGGAGAACGAAACGGCGGCGCTGGTCCCCTGCCCCGGACCGCCGGACAGTGTGCCGGTCACTCTCGCCGACGTGTTCCGCGCTGCTGCCGCCCGGGACCCGGACGCGACGGCCGTCGTCTGCGCCGGCCGGAAGGTCACCTACCGGGAGCTCGACGAGCGGTCGGATCGGATCGCGGCGACGCTGGCACGGTTCGGCGTCGGGCTCGGCGACGTCGTGGCGCTGGCGTTCCCCCGGTCCTTCGACTATCTCTGCGCGGTCTGGGCCGTCGCGAAGACGGGAGCTGGATTCCTGCCGGTGGACCCGACGTACCCGGCGCCGCGTATTCGGCACATGCTCGACGACTCCCGCGCGACGATCGGGTTGACCTCCGCGGAGTTCGCCTCGACGTTGCCGGACGGCACCGAATGGCTGCTGCTCGGCGAGGGTGCCCGCTCCGGAGGACCCGGTTTCCGCACGCCGGCAACACGACTCGACGACGCCGCGTATCTCATCTACACGTCCGGATCGACCGGCACCCCCAAGGGGGTGGTGGTCACGCACCGCGGGATCGCGAATCTGGTCTCCACGCAGCGTATCCGACTCGACCTCGACCGGTCGGCGAGGGTTCTGCACGTCGCGTCGCCGAGTTTCGACGCCTCGGTCTTCGAGATGCTGATGGCCTTCGGTTCCGGTGCCGCACTGGTCGTCGCTCCGCCCGCGGCATCCGGCGGATCCCCTCTGGCGCAGCTGATGACCACCGAAACAGTCACCCACGCGGTGCTCACCCCGTCGGTGCTGGCATCGATGGAGCCCGCCGACGTCGAAGGTCTGCGCACCCTGGTCGTCGCCGGGGAGGCGTGCCCACCGGAACTGGTGTCGCGGTGGGCGTCCCGATGCCGGATGATCGACGCCTACGGCCCGGCGGAGACGACCGTCATGGCGACCGTCAGCGACCCGCTCCACGGCTCCGCACCGGTCACCATCGGCCGGCCGATCGACGGCACCAGGGTGGTGGTCCTCGACCACCGGCTCCGCCCGGTCCCGGTCGGCGTGGCGGGTGAACTGTACGTCGCGGGGGCCGCCCTTGCCCGCGGGTATCACCGCAAGGCCCGGCAGACATCGGAACGGTTCGTCGCCGATCCGTACGGACCGCCGGGCACCCGCATGTACCGCACCGGCGACACGGTCCGCTGGACCCGCGACCACGAACTCGAGTACCTCGGCCGCAGCGACGAGCAGGTGAACCTCCGGGGCCTGCGCGTCGAGCCCGGGGAGATCGACGCCACGCTCCGCCGGCATCCGGCGGTTCGGTTCGCCGTCACCGTGATTCGCTCACAGGCCACCGGTGATCGGCTCGTGTCGTACGTGAGCGCCGACACTGCGACGGAGCGGGAGTTGCTGTCGTTCCTCACCGCCGAACTGCCCCCGCATCTCGTGTCTGCCGAGGTCGTCGTGCTCCCCCACCTTCCGCTGACCCCGTCCGGCAAGCTGGACCGCGCGGCACTCCCCGAGCCGCACGCCCGGCCGTCGATCAGGGTTGCTCCCGAGGGCGACCGGGAACGGACGCTCCATGCCCTCTACGCCGACGTCCTCGGGACGTCCGATTTCGGTGTGGACGAGTCGTTCTTCGCGCTCGGCGGCGACAGCATCATGGCGATCCAACTGTCCTCCCGCGCAAGGAGCGCCGGAATCTCGTTCACCCCCCGCGACGTGTTCGAGCAGCGGACCATCTCCCGGCTCAGCGTCGTCGCCCGCGACGACCGAAGCGGACCGACCCTCGAGGAGCTTCCCGGCGGCGGGATCGGCGAGATGCCGCTCACCCCGGCGGCCCGGTTCCTCCTCGACCGCGTCGGGGTGGTCGACCGGTATGCCCAGGCCGTGGTGGTGGAATTGCCACGGGGTGTGGACGCGCAGAAACTGCACACGGTGATCGGCGCCGTCGTCGATCGGCACGACGCGCTGCGGGCGCGCCTCGGACGCCACACCGACGGGACGGCGTTCCTCACGGTGAGCCCGGCCGGCACACCGCTGCCGGACGACACGATCACGCGGGTCGCGCTCCCCGTCGACACCGACCCCGCGCAGCGGACGCGGGACGAGCACGAGACCGCGGTCCGGCGGCTGAATCCAGTTGCGGGCGTGATGATGCAGTGCATCTGGCTCGATCCCGGAGCGGCTGATACCACCCGTCGTGGGCGGCTGCTCTTCGTCGCGCATCACCTGGTGATCGACGGAGTCTCGTGGCGAATCCTGATCGGCGACCTCGCCGACGTGTGGGCGCAACTCGAATCGGGAGCGTCGCCCGGCCTTCCCCCTGTCGGCACGTCGCTGCGCCGGTGGTCGCACGGACTGGCCGAGGAGGCGCAGCGCCCCGGCCGCAGGTCCGAACTGCCCTTCTGGCGCGCCATGACCGCGGCGGAGGATCCGCCGCTCGGCACCCGGCCACTCGACCCACGACGTGACGTGAATTCGACGGTGGACCGGATCCACACGAGAACCTCCGCAATGCACTCGGTCCTCATCGACCTTCCGGCCGCCTTCCGCTGTGAGGTCAACGACGCCCTGCTCACCGCCCTCGCCCTCGCGCTCGCGCAGTGGCAACGTCGCCGCGGTCGACCGGCCACGGCGCCGACGATCCGGCTCGAGGGCCACGGCCGCGAGGAGGCGGTACTGCCCGGCGCCGATCTGTCCCGCACCGTCGGGTGGTTCACCAGTATTTTTCCGATCCGCCTCGATCTGGAGGGCCTCGACCTGGACGACGCCGGCACCGCCGTCACGGTGGTGAAGGAACAGTTGCGGGCGGTGCCCGACAAGGGCGTCGGCTACGGCCTGCTGCGGCGTCCGGGGGACGAGACCGGCCAGATCGCGTTCAATTATCTCGGACGACTCGACAACGCTGAGTCCGAACGTGATTGGCGGCCGGTGCGGGACGGCACCGCCGTGTTCTCCTCGGCCGAACCGTCGATGCCGGTCACCGCGCTGATCGACATCACCGCGTTCAGCAGTCAGGGCGTCCTCGACGCCACGTTCGCGTTCCCGACGGGTGCGATTGCGGCCGAGGACGTACGGGCTCTGGCCGATCTGTGGGAGCAGGCGCTGACGGCCCTCGCCGCGGTGGCGCGTTCTCGGCACAGAAGTGGGCTCACTCCGTCAGATCTGCCGCTGGTCGCGGTGGGCCGCGAGGACATCGAGGAATGGGAACGCGACCGTCCGGGCCTGCTCGACGTGTGGCCGCTGACGCCGTTGCAGTCGGGGCTGCTGTTCCACGCGGCGCTCGCAGGTGCGGAGGGCGATCCGTACGCGATGCAGGTGGTCCTGAGCCTGTCCGGGCACCTCGACCGGGACCGGCTCCGAAACGCGTGCAGCGCCGTCCTCGCGGGGCACGCGAATCTGCGCACCGCGTTCGTGCGCGACGGTCGCGGCGTCCCGGTGCAACTCGTACTCGGCGACGTTCCGCCGCGGTGGCGGCACGTCGACGTCACCGACCGCGACGCCGAGGAGATCCTGCTCGACGACCGCACCACCCGATTCGACCTGTCGACCCCACCGCTGGTTCGCTTCACGCTGCTGTCGCAGGGGCCGGACCGTGCCGAATTGGCGATCACCGCCCACCACATCGTGCTGGACGGCTGGTCCATGCCGCTGTTGGTGCGTGAACTCTTCACCGCCTACCGACGCGGTGACTCCCGCACCGAGCGGCCGGATTCGAGCCCGTATCGCGATTTCCTGGAGTGGCTCGCGGCGAGGGACACCGACGCCTCGGCGCGGGCGTGGGCCGCTGCGCTCGACGGCATCACCGAGCGGGCCGCCCCGGCGGACGACGCCCCCACCCCGTCCGAGTCGGTGCTGGAGATGAGCGAGGAGGACACCCGGACGCTGACGGCCCGCGCGAGCGAACTCGGAGTCACGCTGAGCACCATCGTGAAGGCGGCCTGGGGGATCGTCCTCGGGCAGGCGACCGGACGCGACGACGTCGTGATCGGGGAGGCCGTCTCCGGCAGGCCCCCGGAACTCGCCGGCGTGGAGAGCGCGGTGGGATTGTTCGTCAACACCGTCCCCGTGCGGATCCCACTCGATCCCGGCGTCGACGTGGCCACCCTGCTCACCCGGCTGCAGGCCGAGCACGTTCGCCTCCTCGAACACCACTGGCTGGGCCTCGCAGACATTCAGCGGGCGGCCGGGGTGACGCCCCTGTTCGACACGCTGGTCGCGTTCGAGTCGTACCCCGTGGATCGCACCGCGCTGCCGGAACCTCTGGACGGTCTGATCCTGGACGGCGTTCGCGCACACGATGCCTCGCACTACGCCGTGACGCTCGCGGTGACCGCGGCCCCGACCCTGCGGCTGACGGCGAAATGCAGGTCACACCGATACGACGGCGAGGCCCTGCTCGCGCGGGTCGGCCGCGTGCTCGACGGCATCTGCCGGGATCCGCACGTCGGAATCGGCGACCTCGATCTTCTCGGTGCGGCGGAGCGGGAGCGGGTGCTGCGCACCTGGAACGCGACGGACGCACCGGTGCCCTCGGCCACCCTGGTGGACCTGTTCGACGCGCAGGTCCAGCGTTCGCCCGGTGCCGTGGCGGTGGTGTTCGGCGCGGATCGGTTGACGTACAAGGAGTTCGACGCACGGGTGAACCGGCTGGCCCGGTATCTCGCGGCGAGGGGCGTGGGACCGGAAAGCGTCGTCGGGGTGGCGGTTCCCCGTTCGATTCGGCTGCTCGTCGCGCTGCACGCGGTGCTGAAGGCCGGCGGCGCGTACCTGCCCGTGGACCTCGAGCATCCGCTCGGACGCACCACCCTCGTACTCGACTCGGCAGCACTGGTCCTCACGTCCGGTACCGGGAACGGCACGGTGCCGGACGGAGTCGCAGTCGTGGATCTCGACCGGCTGGACGTCGCGGGATACGACCCCCGCCCGGTCGAGGATGCCGAGAGACGCGCACCGCTGCGCCCGGCGAACGCGGCGTACGTGATCTACACGTCCGGTTCCACGGGACGACCCAAGGGCGTGACGGTGACCCACGCGATGATGGTCAACCAGTTCCGGTGGGCGCAGACGCTGACGCCGCTCGACGGTACCGATGCGGTGCTGCACAAGACGCCGCTCACGTTCGACATCTCCGCATGGGAACTGTTCTGGCCCTTACACACCGGCGCACGGGTGGTGATCGCCGAGCCCGGCGGACACCAGGACCCCGGCTATCTCGCGCGGACCGTAGCGCAGCAATCGATCACGACGCTCCACGTCGTTCCGTCGATGCTCGAGGCCTTCCTCGAGCACTGCGGGTCGCAGGTGCCCCCGACTGTGCGTCGCGTGTATTCGGCGGGCGAGTCGCTGCCCGCTGCCACGGCAGCACGGTTCGCGGAACGCAGTGCCGCTGCGCTCTACAACTGGTACGGCCCGTGCGAGGCGGCGGCCGCCACGTCCGAGTCGGTCGACGGCAACGAGATCGGCGCGACGGTCTCCCTCGGCGGCCCCGTCCACAACGTACGTACGTATGTGCTCGACCGCCGGCTGCGACCGGTGCCGGTCGGGACGAGCGGCGAGTTGTACCTTGCCGGTGCGTACCTGGCGCGCGGTTACGCCGGACGCCCCGACCTGACCGCCGAACGTTTCGTCGCCGAACCGTTCGGTGGAACGGGCGGACGGATGTATCGCACCGGCGACGTGGTGCGGTGGAACGAGGCGGGCAGGCTCGAGTACCTCGGGCGCAGCGACTTCCAGATCAAACTCCGCGGCCAGCGCATCGAACCCGGCGAGATCGAAACCGCGTTGACGTCCGACCCGGCGGTGACCCGAGCGGCGGTCACCGTGCATCGCGACCGGGACGCCGGAGACCGGCTGATCGCGTACGTCGTAACCGCGGACGGTGCACCGCCGGACGAGCGGCGGATCACCGGCCGTCTCGCCGGACTGCTCCCGGCCTACATGATCCCCTCCGCCGTCGTCCCGCTTCCCGAACTGCCCGTCACGTCCAGCGGAAAGCTGGATCGCGCCGCCCTGCCGGAACCGGCGCCCGCGAGGCCTGCGTCCGATCCGCCCGCCACCCCCACCGAGGACGTGATCGCGTTCGTGTTCGCGGAGGTGACCGGCACCGCGTCCGTGGGACGGGGCGACAACTTCTTCGCCGCCGGAGGAAACTCGCTGACCGCGGCGCAGGCCGCCGCCCGCGTCGGAGCGGCGCTGGGAACCACCGTCGACCTCCGCGCACTGTTCGACCACCCCACGGTCGCGCAACTGTCGGCGTATCTCGCGGACCGCGCACACGAGACCGCGCAGGCGCCCCTGGTCGCCCGTGCCCCGGCCGCCCACGTGCCGCTGTCCCTCGCCCAGCAGCGCCTGTGGTTCCTGAACCGGCTCGACGGACGCTCGGCCACCGACAGCATTCCCGTCGTGCTCCGCCTCACCGGCTCCGTCGACGAAACGGCCTTGTGTGCGGCCGTGCACGATGTGATCGACCGCCACGAACCCCTGCGCACCGTCTATCCCGAGCACGACGGGATCCCGTGCCAGCATGTTCTCCCCGCGACCGCCGTGCCGCCGTGCACGGTGCGGAAGACGGCGGACCCCGCCGGCCGGGTGGGGGAAATGCTGGCGGCGGGATTCGACCTCACCGCCGACCCCCCGGTACGCGCCGAACTTCTCGCGGTCGGCACCGGCGAGTGGGTGCTCGCCCTCGTCGTCCACCACATCAGTGCCGACGGGTTCTCACTGGGACTGCTCGCCCGGGACGTGATGACGGCGTACCGCGCGCGGGCGCAGGGTGGCACACCGACGTGGACGCCACTGCCGGTCCGCTACGCCGACTACGCCCTCTGGCAGCGTGAATTGCGGGACCGGCAACCGGGTCTGGCGTACTGGACACAGACCCTGTCCGGGATGCCCGAACTGCTCACCCTGCCGTTCGACCGTCCCCGCCCGCCGGTTGCGACGCACCGCGGCGCCGATGTCGCGTTCACCCTCGACGCGCAGACGCACCGGCGGATTCGTGCCCTCGCGCGCACCCACGACGCCACCCCGTTCATGGTGATGCACGCGGCGCTGGCCGTTCTCGCGGCCAGGCTCGGCGGTGCGGACGTCGTGATCGGCACTCCGATCGCGGGGCGCGGGCCGCGCGCACTCGACGACCTCGTCGGGATGTTCGTCAACACGCTGGTGTTGCGGACGAACCTCGCACTCCACGACTCGTTCGCCGGCGCCCTCGCCTGCGTGCGGGACGTCGACCTCGCCGCCTACTCGCACTCGGACGTCTCGTTCGAGGAGATCGTGGAGGCGGTTGCGCCGGAGCGGTCGCGTGGTCGCAATCCGCTGTTCCAGTTGGCGCTCGCCTATCACAACACCGCACCGGTCGTGGTCGATCTGCCGGAGGTGTCCGCGTCCGTGGTCGAGATCGACACGCGCACGGCGAAATTCGACCTCCAGCTCACCGTCACCGAATCGCTGGACGATCAGGGCGGCCCCGGACCCCTCTCCTGCGTCTTCACCTACGCCACCGATCTGTTCGACGAGGCCACCGTTTCCGAATTCGCGGACAGGTTCCGGCGGGTGCTCCACACCGCACTCGCCCATCCGACAGTCGTGATCGGCGACATCGACATCCGGGGCGGCGAGGAGAAACAGGCACGGCACGAAGGCCCGGCGTCATTGCCGCAACGGACACTTCCCGACCTGCTCTCCGCGGCCGTCGCATCCAATCCGGACGGTCCGGCGCTGACGGCAGACGGCCGAACCATGACGTACCGCGAACTGGATGCCGCGTCGAATCGTCTCGCCCGCGCGCTGATGCGGCGCGGGGCCGGACCCGAGACGATCGTCGCTCTCACGCTGCCGCGCTCGGCGCTGTCCGTCGTCTCGGTGTGGGCCGTCGCGAAGACCGGTGCCGCGTTCGTGCCCGTGGACCCGCGCTACCCCGCCGCGCGGATCGAGTACCTGCTGGGCGACTCCGGGGCCGCGCTCGGGCTGACCACCGTCACGGACCGCGAGGCCCTGCCGGACGGGACGGACTGGCTGCTGCTCGACTCCCCTCACTTCCGAACGGAGTGTCGCGGCTGCTCGCCGGCCGCGATCGCGGACTCCGAACGTTCTCGGCCGCTGGAGGTGCGACATCCGGCGTACGTGATCTACACGTCCGGTTCGACGGGAAAACCCAAGGGTGTGACGGTGACTCACACGGGTCTCGCCGATTTCACGGCGGAACAGCGGGACCGCTACGCGGTGACGGCGGCCTCGCGCACGCTGCACGCGTCGTCCCCCGGATTCGACGGCGCGGTGCTGGAGATCCTGCTCGCTCTCGGTGCGGGCGCGTGCATGGTGCTCACACCTCCGACGGTGCAGGGCGACGATCCGCTCACAGAAGTGCTGGCCGGGGAGCGGGTCAGCCACGTGTTCACCACTCCGACGGTCCTGGCGACGGTCGATCCCCACGACCTGCACGACCTGCGGGTGGTCGTGGTGGGCGGCGAACCCTGCCCGCCGGAACTCGTGAAAGTCTGGTCGCCACAGAAACATGTGTCGCTGTTCAACGGATACGGTCCGACCGAGACGACGGTGATGACGACGATCAGCGACCCGTTGGTGGCCGATCAGCCGGTCACCATCGGCCACCCGGTCCGCGGCGCCGCGGTGGTCCTGCTGGATGCGCGCCTGCACCCGGTTCCGACGGGGGTGGCCGGCGAACTCTACCTCTGCGGTCCGGGCGTCGCGCGCGGCTACCATCGCAGGCCCGCGCTCACCGCCGCACGGTTCGTCGCCTGCCCGTTCGGCGTTGCCGGGGAACGGATGTACCGGACCGGCGACGTCGGCCGGTGGCGCCGGGACGGGTCGATCGAGTACCTGTACCGCAATGATGCGCAGGTCGAATTGCGGGGTGTGCGGATCGAACTCGGCGAGATCGACGCGACCCTCCTCACCCACCCGGGCGTGCGGTTCGCGGCGACGGATGTGCGCGAACTGCGCGACGGTGTCGACGCACTCGTGTCGTACGTGCTCCCGGAGCGGGGCGAGACGGTCGATCCGGATCAGCTGATCCGCTGTGCGTCGACGCGCCTGCCCGCACCGCTGGTACCCGCGATCGTCGTCGTGGTGGACGCCGTGCCGCTCACCGTCAACGGGAAACTGGACCGCTCGGCGCTGCCCGACCCCGTTCCGGCGGCAACCGACTTCGAGGCCCCACACACACCTGCCGAACGGGTGGTGGCGGCAGTGTTCGCCGAGATCCTCGGGCTCGACCTCGTGGGGCGCGACGAGAATTTCTTCGCCCTCGGCGGCACGTCGCTGTCCGCGACGCGCGCGGTGTCCCGGATCGGTGCCGCGCTGGAGACGTCGGTGCCGGTGCGCGCGGTGTTCGACACCCCGACCGTCTCCGCACTCGCGGCGGCCGTCACCGAGCAGACCGACGGCGCGACGCACGTGCCCCTGACCGTGCGCCCGCGCCCGCCCCGCGTGCCGCTGTCGCCTGCGCAGCAACGACTGTGGTTCCTCGCCCGCCTCGCACCCGGCTCCCCCGACTACAACATCCCGATGGTGCTGCGGCTCGACGGAACACTCGACATCGCCGCCCTCACCGCGGCCGTGGCGGATGTGGTCGGCAGGCACGAACCGCTGCGCACCCTGTACCCGGACAGTGACGGCGTCGCGTACCAGCAGGTGATCCCGGTTGCGCGGGCCACCCCGTCCCTCCGGCCGATACCCGTGGCCCGGGGCGACGTCGCCGCACGAGTCGCGACGTTCGCGTCGCGGGGTTTCACGCTGGGCGCCGAACCGCCGATCCGCGCCCGGCTGTTCGCCGTCGCCGCCGACGAGTGGGTGCTCGCCGTCATGGTCCATCACATCAGCGCGGACGGGTTCTCGGTGCCGCTGCTCGTCCGCGACCTGATGACCGCCTACGAGGCGCGGGTCGCGGGCGACGCGCCGCGGTGGGCCCCACTGCCCGTCCAGTACACGGACTACACCCTGTGGCAGCACGAACTGCTGGGCGAGAGCGACGATCCGCAGTCCGTCGCGGCGCGGGAACTGTCGTACTGGAAGGACACGTTGTCCGGTGCACCGGAACAGTTGTCGCTGCCCACCGACCGGCCGCATCCGGCCATCGCGTCGCACCGCGGCGGCACCGTCGACTTCGCGCTCGACGACGCCCTCTATCGCGCCGTCGAGCACACCGCGTCGACGTGCGCCGTCACCCCGTTCATGGTGGTGCACACCGTGTTCGCCGTGCTGCTCGCGAAGCTGAGCGGGTCCACGGACATCGTGATCGGCACCCCCGTCGCCGGACGCGGAGATCAGGCGCTCGACGAACTGGTGGGCATGTTCGTCAACAACCTGGTCCTGCGCACGGAGGTGAGTCCGGCGGAAAGCTTCGCGGACCTGCTCGGCCGGGTACGGGAAGACGACCTCGACGCGTTCGCGCACTCCACCGTCCCGTTCGAGACCGTGGTCGAGGCGCTCGATCCCACCCGGTCACGCGCCCGCAATCCCCTGTTCCAGGTGGCCCTGGCGTTCCAGAACCTCGACCACACCCCGCTCACCCTGCCCGGGCTGCGGGTGTCGGCGACGACTCCCCCTCCCGGGTCGGCCCGATTCGACCTGCAACTC
Source organism: Rhodococcus sp. NPDC057014 (assembly GCF_042673295.1). Classification (NCBI taxonomy): domain Bacteria; kingdom Bacillati; phylum Actinomycetota; class Actinomycetes; order Mycobacteriales; family Nocardiaceae; genus Rhodococcus; species Rhodococcus sp. NPDC057014. The sequence goes on along the minus strand of NZ_JBHUSF010000004.1, from coordinate 41,360 downwards.
ACCGTGACCGCCGATCCCGGCCCGTCGACGGAACGCACCCGGCGCACGGCCGTGTTCACCTACGCCACCGATCTGTTCGACCATCACACGGTCGTGGATCTCGGGGAACGTTTCCTCCGGACGTTGAGCGAGGCTGTCGCGCACCCGCATCGGGCTGTCGGCGACCTCGCCCTCGTCGATCCGGACCCGGATGTCCCCGTCGCAGTGCCGTCCTCCGGTGAGACCCTCGTCGATCTGTTCGAGCGGCACGTCGCCACGTCGCCGGACGCGGATGCCGTCGTCGCCGGCGACCGCGTCCTCACCTACTGTGAACTCGACCGGCAGATCAATCGGCTGGCCCGCCACCTCATCGCCGCGCGTGTCGGCCCGGAGTCTCTGGTGGGTGTGGCGATTCGCCGCTCCGCCGACCTCCTCGTCGCAATGTACGCGGTCGCGAAAACCGGCGCGGCGTACGTGCCGATCGACCCCGACCAGCCCGCGCAGCGCAACGCCCAGATCATCCGGGCGTCGAACGCGCGGGTCGTCCTCACCACCGAACGCGATCGGTTCGACCTCGCCGACGTCCTGCCCGCGGACACACGGCTCGTCGTCGTCGACCGGGTGGACCTGTCCGGGGTCGATCCGTCGCCGATTTCCGACCGCGACCGCACCGCTCCCCTGAGAGCACAGAACCCCGCGTACGTGATCCACACGTCGGGATCGACGGGCACCCCCAAGGGGGTCGTCGTGACCCATGCGGCTGTGGTGAGCTTCCTGACCTGGCGGCAGGACACCGACCCGCTCGGCGCCGGCGACACGGTGATACTCAAGCTGCAGTATACATTCGACGCCTCAGTCCGCGAATTCTGGTGGCCGCTGATCGCCGGTGCACGGCTGGTGATCGCCCGACCGGAGGGCCACCGCGACCCCCGGCATCTCGCCGAGCTGATCGGACGGCACCGGGTGACCGCCGGATACTTCCTTCCGCTGATGCTGGCCGAGATCCTCGCGATCCCCGACGCGGATCTCACGTCACTGCGGCAGGTGTCCTGCGGCGGCGAGGTTCTGCCTGCGGACACCGCGCACAGTTTCCACACCCGGTGCCCGGGCACCGTGCTCTACAACGAGTACGGCCCTACCGAAACGGCCGTCGCCGTGACCCGCACGGTCGTCGGTCCTGTCGCTGCGACCGTCCCGATCGGTGTGCCGCAGAACGGTGTCGGTGCGCTCGTGCTGGATTCGCGGCTGCACCCGGTGCCTGTCGGCGTCCCGGGTGAGCTCTATCTGTCGGGCGCGCAGTTGGCCCGCGGGTATCTCGGGCAGCCGGGAACGACGGCCTCCCGGTTCCCGGCCAATCCGTGGGGGCCGCCCGGTCAGCGGATGTACCGGACCGGCGACGTGGTCCGTCGCCTGCGCGACGGCACGATCGACTACCTCGGCCGGCGGGACCTCCAGGTGAAGATCCGGGGTCAGCGCGTCGAACTCGAGGAGATCGAGACGGCACTGCGCCGCAACACCGCCGTCGCGCAGTCCGCGGCGGCCGTCTACGAATCCCCTGCCACGGGATCCCGGCTGGTCGGCTACGTCGTGCCGCGTCCGGGTGCGGACGTGGACACCCGTGCCGTGTCGGCGGAACTGGCGCAGCGACTGCCCCGGTACATGGTGCCCAACCAGATCGTGGTGCTGGAGGCACTGCCGTCGACACCCCACGGCAAACTGGATCGGCGCGCGCTCCCCGATCCGGGTGTGCCACGGGCGCAGCGGTTCCGTCCCCCGACGACCCGCACCGAGAAATTGGTCACCGCGGTGTTCGCGGACGTGCTGGGCACCGGACTGGTGGGGCTGGACGACAATTTCTTCGAGCTGGGCGGCAACTCGTTGTCCGCGACGAGGGCGGCGTCGCGGCTGCACACATCGACGAACGTCGAGGTCCGCCTCGACTGGTTCTTCACCGACGCGACCGCGGAGAGCATCGCCGCGCGGATCTCGTCGAGTTTCGCCGCGGCCTCCGACGTCTCCGCGGCGCTCGAGGTGCTGCTGCCGCTGCGGGCGGACGGCGAGCGGGAGCCGCTGTTCTGCATCCACCCGGCCGTCGGGTTGGCCTGGTGCTATTCGGGATTGACCGTGCATCTGCGCCCCGGCCGCGCGGTCTGGGGTGTGCAATCCCCCGCCGTGACCGAAGGCGGCGACCGGTTCACGACGATCACGGACCGCGCGGCACGCTACGTGCAGGAGATCCGCCGCGTGCAGCCGCGGGGGCCGTACCACCTGCTCGGGTACTCCGTGGGCGGCGTGATCGCGCACGCAATGGCGGTCGAGTTGCGGTCGTGCGGCGAGGACGTGCGTGTGCTGGCGATGATCGACAGCTACGCGTCGGCGGAGCGCGGCGCCCCGGTACCGACACTGCCGGAATTGCTCGCGGAGTTCGGGGGCGACGCAGCGGAACAGCTGGGTCCGGAACAGTTGGCCCGGTTGTACGAGGACTACGTCGACGTCATCGACGCCGCCGCCGACTTCGCGCCCGGGCACTTCGACGGCAGCCTGCTGTTCTTCGCCGCGGCCGGGGACGGCTCCCAACCCGTGGCCGCGTGCGCGACGTGGCGGCCGTGGATCGGCGGGGAGGTGATCGCCCACACCGTCGACCGCCCGCACGCGCAGATGACCGGCCCGGAGGCGCTGGCCGTCATCGGACCGATCCTGGCCGGCTACCTCGACGGCGCCTCAGCCGCCGACGGGGCGGAGAATCCACCAGCCACCCAGCGCGAGACAGCTCAGCGTGACGAGTAGGGACAATCCCACCCACACGATGCCGGGAACGTGGGTGAGCCGCGCCAACTGATCCGCGTCCGACTCCGGGGCCGCGCCGCGGGCGCGTTGACGCTGCAGTTCCAGGACCGGCCGCGGGGCGGCGACGAGCATGAACAGCGTGATCAGATAGGCCGCGGCCACCTGCTGGTCCTGCGTGCCGAACCATACGAGCCCGAACAGCAGCGCCCCGACCACTGTGAGGGAGAACAATCCGTACAGGTTCCGGACGAGTATCAGCATGGCCGCGAGAGCCACGACACCGATCCACAGCACCGCGACCGCGTGCTGGGTGCCCAGCACCCAGGCCGCGCCGAGCCCCAGAACGGCGGGACCCACGTAGCCGGCGAACGTCATGAGGACCACGCCGAGCCCGGTCGGTTTCCCGGACGAGATGGCCACACCCGACGTGTCCGAGTGCAACCGCACCCCCTTCAACGTGCGGCCGAACAGCAGGGCGACCACCAGGTGCGCACCCTCGTGCACGATGGTCACGACATTGCGGGTGATTCGCCAGGCGTGCGGTTCGAGGACGAGGATCACCGCCACCACCGCCGTGACCTGAACGATCCAGGGAGCCGGCGCGGGGCTGACGGCGCTCATGCGCTCCCACAACGAGTGAATTCCATTCATCGGCGCCGAGTGTACGGCGACCGGCTGATCACTCCCTGCGAGCCAGCTGGGGAATCAATCCGCCCGCGAGCACGTCGTCGATCTGACGTGGCGAGAGCCGATGACGCACCGGGATCTCCACGTCACGGGTCGCGTCGAGCAGGGTCAGACGGGGGCCGGAACGTATGGCCTCCCGCACTCCGTCGAGGACCAGCACGTCGTCCTGCCGGATCGTGTCGTAATCGTCCGGATTTTCGAACTCGAGCGCGAGCACACCGAAGTTGGCGAGGTTCTGCCAGTGGATACGGGCGAACGAGGTGGCGATCACCGCATGCAATCCGAGGTACCGCGGGGTGATCGCGGCATGCTCACGGGAGGACCCCTGCCCGTAGTTGTCGCCGCCGACGATGAAATGCCCGGTGGTCTTCGCCGTCTCCTCCGCGCGCGCCGGATAGGTCTCGTCGACCTGGGTGAACGTGAACCGGGACAACTTGGGAATGTTGGAGCGGAACGGCAGGGCCCGTGCCCCGGCCGGAGAGATCTCGTCGGTGGAGATGTTGTCACCGACCTTCAGGAGTACCGGAGCCTCGATGCGCTCGGGCAGGGGTGGAAACTCGGGCAGGGACGAGATGTTGGGTCCCTTCACGAGTTCGACGTGCCGAGCCTCTTCCTCCGGCAGCGGAGCCACCAGCATGGCCGTGTTGACGGTAGCGTGGTCCGGAAGTGTGATCTCCGGGTAGGGCATGCCCTCTTTCTCCGCCCAGTCCCGCGGGTCGGTGATCACCCCGGTGAGAGCCGACGCGGCCGCGGTCTCCGGTGAACACAGCCACACGGAATCCTCGCGGGTGCCCGAACGCCCCGGGAAATTGCGGGGCATCGTCCGGAGAGAATTTCGCCCGGTCGCCGGCGCCTGGCCCATGCCGATACAGCCCATGCACCCGGATTGGTGAATTCGCGCGCCTGCTACGACGAGTTCGAGCGTGGCGCCCATCTTGGTCAGATCGGCCAGGATCTCGCGCGAACTCGGATTGACGTCGAAGCTCACGCTCGGATCGGTCTGCCTACCCGACACCATGGCCGCAGCGATCGCGAAGTCGCGCAGTCCCGGATTGGCGGACGACCCGATCACCACCTGGCTGACGTCCTCACCGGCGACCTCCCGGACGGGCACCACGTTTCCCGGCGAAGACGGTTTCGCGATCAGCGGCACGATCGTCGACAGGTCGAGGTGTTCGTGTACGTCGTACTCCGCGCCTGCATCGGCGAGCAGTTCCACGAAGTCGTCCTCCCTGCTCTCGGAGCGGAGGAAATCGCGGACGGCGTCGTCCGCCGGAAAGATGGACGTCGTGGCGCCCAGTTCGGCGCCCATGTTCGCGATGACGTGACGATCCATCGCCGTCAACGTCGCAAGCCCCTCCCCGTGGTATTCGATGATCCTGTTCAGCCCACCCTTCACCCCGTGGCGGCGGAGCATCTCGAGGATGACGTCTTTCGCCGAACTCCAGTCGGGGAGCCTGCCGGTCAACTCCACACCCCAGATCTGAGGCATCCGCAGGTGCAGGGGCTGACCCGCGATCGCCATGGCGACCTCGAGCCCACCGACGCCGATCGCGAGCATGCCCAGCGATCCGGCTGCCGGGGTGTGCGAGTCGGAACCGATCATCGTCTTGCCGGGAACACCGAAGCGCTGCATATGGGTCGGATGCGAGACGCCGTTGCCCGGCTTCGAGAACCACAGCCCGTACCGCAGGGCGGCGATGCGGAGGAACTCGTGGTCCTCGGCGTTCTTCTCGTCGGCCTGCAGCAGATTGTGGTCGACGTACTGCGCGCTCAACTCGGTCTTGATGCGATCGAGGTGGAGCGCCTCGAGTTCCTGCATCACCAGGGTTCCGGTGGCGTCCTGGGTGAGGGTCTGGTCGATCCGGATCGAGATCTCCTCTCCCGGTTCCATCCGGCCGTCGAGGAGGTGTGCACCGATGACCTTGCGGGCGACAGTGTCCGACATCGCTGATCCCTTCGTCGTCCCTCCAGCATGCGCCGGAGCCACGGCGAGGGCCAGCGCCCGAACCACACGTCCGGGACTCGACAGGACAATCTTCGGTTCTCTATGAAATTTCGTAGAGAAACCTAGATTCCGCTAGTCGCTCTGCGCCCGCAGGTACTTCCCGAAGTGCGGGACGGTGAATCCGATCGACCCGCGCTCGGCCGAATAGATCAGGCCCTTCTTGATCAGCCCGTCCCGCGCGGGTGACAGCGACGCCGGTTTGCGGCCCAGTTCGGACGCGATCGCCGCCGTCGCGACCGGGCCGTCGTCCCCGGAGAGATCGGCCATCGCGCGCATGTACTCCCGCTCGGCCGGCGTCGCGCGCTCGTATCGCGAACCGAAGAACCCGACCGCCAGTTCCTCCTCCGCGGTCGGCGCCGCCACCCGCACGTCCTCCTCCGTGATCGGCGTCGCCGCGGCCACGTCCCACGTCGCCTTGCCGTACGCCTGAACGAAATAGGGGTAACCGTCGGCCGCCGCGTACAACGCGTCGAGCGCCTCGTCGGTGAACTTCACGTCCTCGCGCTCGGCGGGCGCGATCAGCGCCCGGTCCGCGGACACCCGGTCCAGCCGGTCGATGCGGTGGTAGCTGAACAACCGCTCCGAGTAACTCTTGGACGCCGACAGCACCGCGGGCAGGTGCGGCAGTCCGGCGCCGACCACGATCAGCGGGGCCGCGTCCTGGCTGAGTTCGTGGCAGGCCCCGCACACCGCGGAGACGTCCGCGGCGCCGAGGTCCTGCATCTCGTCGATGAACAGTGCGATCCCGACGCCGACGTCGCGGGCCAGGGACGACGCGTCGAGCAGCAGTTCCACCAGGTCGATCTCGATGTCCCCGGAATCGGCGCGACCCTTCACCGCGGGCGCGTCGATCCCCGGCTGCCACCGCTCGCGCATGCCCTTGTCGGCTGTCGCACGCAGGGCGAACGACTTCAGGACCCCGAGGAACTCCTCCACCCGGTCGGGGTCGCGGTGCGAGCCCGCGATCTCCCGAATCGCCATGTGCAATGCCGAGGACAGCGGCCGCCGCAGATCCTGATCGGGGCGGGCCTCGATCTTGCCGGTCCCCCACCGCCGGGAGATGGCCGCCGACCGCAGGTGGTTCAGCAGGACCGTCTTCCCGACCCCGCGCAGACCCGTCAGCATCACACTGCGCTCCGGGCGGCCGCGCGCGATCCGCTCGAGCACCACGTCGAACGCGTCGAGCTGCCGGGTTCGGCCCGCGAGCTCCGGCGGGCGTTGCCCCGCGCCGGGTGCGTAGGGGTTACGGACAGGGTCCATGGCCACGAAGGTAACAACCTCTGTTGCCGAATCTGCGCTCATCTAGCGCGTGTCCTAGATCCCGCTATGAAGTCGTAGCCGGGGTGGTGACTTCCGCACCCTGCGGTGCCTATCGACGATCGCGTGTTCCCCCGAGGCTGGATGCAGCCGCAGGAACAGGGAGAACACCATGATCGAATTGGACGCCAGAGCCGAGTTGGAACGACTCGCGCCGTACGCAGCGGCGGGCGACGAAGACGCCGTCGAAGAGGTTCTCCGCATTGCGCACCCGCTCGTGCACCGCTACTGCACCACCCGGCTCGAGTCGGTGGATCATCCGCACACGAGCGCCGACGACGTCACCCAGGACGTGTGCCTCGCGTTGATGAGCGCCCTGCGGACGTACCGGAACCAGGGAAAGTCGTTGCTGTCGTTCATCTTCGGCATCGCCGCACACAAGGTGTCCGACGCGCGGCGACGCGCCACCCGGTTGTCCGTACCGCCGACCGCGCGCGCCGCCGCGGCACATCACGTGGTGGACGTCGAGGACGGCCCCGAGCATCACGTCCTGCGCGACGAACTGCGCGGCGAGATGGGACTGCTCGTCGAGACCCTCCCGGTCCGGCACCAGCAGATCCTCTTCATGCGCGTCATCGTGGGAATGTCGGCCGAACAGACCGCACGAGTCCTGGACACCACACCGGGCGCCGTCCGCGTCGCGCAGCACCGGGCGCTGAGCCACCTGCGGGCGCGGATCGGGCACGGGCCTGCCCGCTGAGGTTCCCGCCCGGTCGTTGCCATCCGGCGGGCCGAGTGGTCCGATGGAGTCATGAGCGCAGCCGACACCGTCCTGCTCGCGATCGGAACGAAGAAGGGCCTGTGGCTCGCCACCAGCCGCGACCGCACCACCTGGTCGATGTCGGGCCCGCATTTCCTGATGAACGAGATTCCGAGCATCGGAATCGACACCCGTAGTGGACGCACCCGCATCCTGGTCGGGGTCCGGTCCGAACACTGGGGTCCGACCGTCGCGCATTCCGACGATCTGGGTGCCAGGTGGACCGAACCGGACCACGGCGCCATCCGCTTCGGCGACGGTGACGGCGCCGCACTCGAGCGGGTATGGCAGATCCGGCCCGACACGGACGACCGTCCCGGCGTCGTGTGGGCGGGGTGTGAGCCCATCTCGGTGTGGCGGTCGGTCGACGGCGGCGAGCATTTCGACCTCGAACGCGGGCTGTGGGACCATCCGCACCGGCCCGAATGGGGAGCCGGATACGGTGGTGCCGCAGCACATTCCGTCGTCCCGCATCCGCAGGACGAGAACACCGTGCACGTCGCGATGAGCACCGGAGGCGTGTACCGCACCACGGACGGGGGTGCGTCCTGGGAGCCGCGCAACACCGGGATCACCGCCTACTTCCTCCCGGACCCCAACCCCGAGTTCGGCCAGTGCGTCCACAAGATCGCCCGCGACGGCGTCGTCCCCGACCGGTTGTACGCCCAGAACCATCACGGGGTCTACCGATCCGACGACAGCGGCGACACCTGGAAGTCGATCGCGGACGGGCTGCCGACGGACTTCGGGTTCGTGATGCTCACCCATCCCCGCCGCGAGGGAACAGTGTGGGTGGTTCCGATCAAGGCGGACGGTGAACGCATCCCGCCCGACGGCCGGCCGGCCGTCTACCGGAGCGACGACGCCGGGAACAGCTGGACGCGCCTCGACAGCGGGTTGCCGGACCGCGACTACAACGTGGTGCTCCGCGACGCCGCCGCCGTGGACACCGCCGACCCGGTCGGGGTGTATTTCGGCACGCGTGGCGGCGAGGTCTACGGGAGCGCCGACGAGGGTGCAACCTTCCGCACGGTCGCTGCGCACCTGCCCGACGTCCTGTGTGTGCGGGCCGCGGTGATCGAATCATGAGCGAGGGCGTCACCGTTCGGGTTCCGCGGGCTCTGGCGTCGATCGTCGGCGGAGAGCGTTCCGTGCACGTGCCCCTCGACTCCGCGTCGACGGTCTCGCACGTGCTCGACGTCCTGGCGGGAGAGTTCCCGATTCTCGGCCGCCGGATTCGGGACGAGACCGGCGCCCTGCGGCGGTACGTCAACGTCTACGTCGACGGCGAGGACGTCCGGCTCCTCGGCGGCGTCGGCACCGCGGTGACCCCCGGGCAGGAATTGCAGATCCTGCAGTCCGTCGCCGGTGGTTGAGCACGCTAGTCGGCCAGGTGCATCGCCACCGCCCGGGTGGGGGCTCCGTCGCCGGCCTCGAGGGAGATCGGCAGGAGGCTGACGAGCGGGTCGGGGAAGTCGATCCGGTCGAGCCGGCACAGGTTCTCGCCGATCACTCCGCCGGCGTCGGCGATCAGATGGTGAACCGGATATCCGGCATCGGTGTGCTCGTCGGCCGGTGTCTCGTCGACGCTCGGGGCGTCGAGGCAGAACGTCCGCACTCCCCGCTCCAGCAGCAGTGCGCACAGCGCGGGGTCGAGGAACGGATGCGTGTAATAGGCGTCCGCTCCGTAGAACCGAGACCACCCGGTATGGAACACGGCGATGTCGCCGGGCCGGACGTCGTCCGCGCGGGATCCGATCACGTCCGGGGTGATCCGCTGCCGGGCACCGAGCCCGCGCACGTCGAACACGACGCCGCGGCCGACGAACAACTCCGGCGCCAGCCGGTCGATGGTCGCCGCCCCCGCCTTCAGGTGCGCCGGGGCGTCGACGTGCGTCCCGGACTGCGAACCGATCCGGACGTCCAGCACGTTGTAGCCGTCGCGCTCGAGGGTGCAGTGCCGGATCAGGGTCGGCACCGGGTCGCCGGGATACACCTGCATCCCCGGCCCGATGGTGTGGGACAGGTCCACGACTTTCCGCACGTGTGGCATCGCTCGATTGTCCGGCCTCGGCGTCACCCCTGCCGCGATATGCTCGATGGCGAGCGAAGAGGTGGTGGCATGACCGATTTCGACCCGCTCGCCACCCAGCGTGAGTCGGTGTCTGCGACCTTCACGGCCGAGCTGTCCGCGGTCGGGCTGGAGGACGCCAAGGAGATCGGGCACGGTGGGTTCGGGGTGGTATATCGGTGCGCGCAACCGGAACTCGACCGCACGGTGGCAGTGAAGGTTCTCACCTCCGCGCTCGACGCCGAGAACCTCGAACGCTTCCTGCGGGAGCAACGCGCCATGGGCAGGCTGAGCGGCCACCCGCACATCGTCAACATCATGCAGGTCGGGACCACCGACACCGGCAGGCCCTACATCGTGATGCAGTACCACCCCCACGATTCGCTGGACGCGCAGATCCGCCGGCGCGGGCCCATCCCGTGGAGCGACGCCGTGCGCATCGGGGTGAAACTCGCCGGCGCCCTCGAAACGGCGCACCGGGTCGGCATCCTGCACCGCGACGTCAAACCGGGAAACATCCTGCTCACGGAGTACGGCGAACCCCAACTCACCGATTTCGGGATCGCCCGCATGTCGGGGGCGTTCGAGACGACGGCGGGCACCGTCACCGGATCCCCCGCGTTCACCGCGCCGGAGGTGCTGTCGGGGCGGACCCCGACCGCCGCGTCCGACGTGTACAGCCTCGGCGCGACCCTGTTCAGCGCGATCACCGGGCACGCCGCGTTCGAACGGCACAACGGCGAGGAGGTGATCGCGCAGTTCCTGCGCATCACCACCCAGCCCGTCCCGGACCTGCGCAGCGAGGGATTCCCCGAGGACCTGAGCGCCGTGATCCAGCGGGCGATGGCCGGGAAACCGGACGGTCGCCCCGCGTCCGCCGCCGCCTTCGGAGACGAACTGCGGGAGGTCGAGCGCCACCACGGTCTGGCCGTGGACGAGATGGCGATGCCCGTCGACCCCGGCGTCCATCACGGCGAGGACGCCTCGCACGGCACGGTCTCGACCGTGTCCGGTCCGTTCCGGACCTCCACGACGGGACGGGCGAAGTATGCGTCGACGCCGCCGCCCGCGCCGGCCACCCGGTTCCGGCCGCCCGCCGCGACCCGGCAACTCGTGGAGCGCGGCCGCCTGATCGACCTGCTGCGGGCCGGCCGCCGTCGCCTGCTGACCGTGATCCACGGTCCCACCGGATTCGGCAAGAGCACCCTCGCCGCCCAGTGGCGGAACGTCCTCGCCGACGAAGGGGTCGCGGTCGCGTGGCTGACCGTCGACAGCGACGACGACAACGTGGTCTGGTTCGTCGCGCACCTCATCGAGGCGATCCGCCGCGTGCGCCCCAACCTGGCGAAGGAACTCGGCCAGGTCCTCGAGGAGCACGACGACGAGGCCGAACGGTACGTGCTCACCTCGCTCGTCAACCAGATCCACGAGAGCGGCGAACGCATCGCCCTGATCATCGACGACTGGCAGCGGGTGTCGGAACCCGCGACGATCGCCGCACTGGAGTTCCTCCTCGACAACGGGTGCCACCACCTGCAGGTCGTGGTGACGAGCCGGACCCGGGCCGGTTTGCCGATGAGCCGGATGCGGGTCAAGGACGAACTCGTCGAAATCGATTATTCGGAACTGCGTTTCGACGATTCCGAGGCACAGTCGTTCCTCGTCGACCTCGGCGGCCTGCCCCTCGACACCGAGGACGTCACCGAACTGCGCGACTCGACGGACGGCTGGGTGGCGGCGCTGCAACTGGCGTCGCTGTCGCTGCGCGGGCGCGCCGATCCGTCGGAGCTGATCGCCGGACTGTCCGGGCGCCACCACGCGATCGGCGAATTCCTCGCCGAGAACGTCCTCGACACCCTCGAACCCGAGATGCTCGACTTCCTGCTGGCCACCTCGATCACCGAACGCACGTGCGGCAGTCTCGCGGGCACGCTCGCAGGCACCGCCCGTGGGCAGGCGTTACTCGAGGCGGCCGAGGACCGGGACCTGTTCCTGCGCCACATCGACGACGAGCGAATGTGGTTCCGCTACCACACGCTGTTCGCGGAGTTCCTGCGCCGCAGGCTCGAACGCGACCAGCCCGACCGCATCCGGGAACTGCACCGCGCCGCGTCCCGCTGGTTCTGCGACCACAGCCTGCTCCGCGAGGCCGTCGAGCACGCCCTCGCCGGCGGCGAGGAGCAACGTGCCGTGGAACTCGTCGAGGCCGACGGGTTGTTGCTGCTCGAGCAGTCGCAGTCGGCGACGTTGTCCGCGGTGGTCGACATGCTGCCGCCGGGTCTCGTCGCCGCGAGCGCCCGGCTGCAGGTCACGACGGCGTGGGCGAACGCGATGGCGAACCGGACCACGACCGCCGAACGCGCCCTCGAACGCGCCGAACGGGCGCTCGCGGACAGCGACGCGAGCGCAGGTGACACGGCGGATCTGCGGGCGGAGGCGGGCGTCGTGCGTGCCGTGGCGGAACTGCGCAACGACCGCACCGAACGGATCGACGAACTCGTCGGCGACTGCCTCGCCCGCCCGGAGTCGCTGCACCCGTGGGTGGTGTGCGCCGCGTTCAACGTCACCACGTTCGCCGCCGTGTACCGCTTCGACTTCGCGGAGGTGCGCAGGATCCAGGAGGTCGCGCGGCCCTTCTACGAGCGGAACAAGGGACCGCACAACGTCGTTCACGGCCAGAGCTATCTGGGTGTCGCCTCGTGCGAGCAACTCGACATCGACGATGCCGTCGACCGTTTCCGGCGCGCCCGCCGCGCAGGCCGGAAACTGGGCGGCCCGCGCGCACCGTCCGCCCGGCTCGCGGGGTCGCTGCTCGGTGAGGTGCTCTACGAACGCGGGGACGTCGAGGAGGCCGAGCGTCTCCTCGACGACGGGTACACCCTGGCCATCGAGACCGGCGGGGTGGACTTCAAGGTCGCCCGCTTCGTCACCGGAGCGCACGTCAAGGCGCTGCGCGGCGACCGGGAGGAAGCGACGAAACGCCTCCACGCCGGACTCGAGGTGGCCGGGACCTTCTCCCTCGCCCGCCTGCGGGCCCGCGTCGAGAACGAACGCCGGCGACTCGGCATCGCCCCGCATCCGACCCTCGGCGCACCGGACCCGGTCCGCTACGAGAACCGGCGGCGCCCGGTGGCGGGCATCGACGAGATCGTCGCGCAGGTCGAGGAGGCCACCGCGGTTCGGATGCTGCTCGCCACCGGGGCCCGCGAGAACATCGAGACGGCGTGCGTGTGGACGCAGGAGTGGACCGACCGGCTGGCAGGCACCGGCCGCAACCGCGGCCACCTGCTGGCCGAGCGCCTCCGGGTGGCGTGCCTCGCCGCGGCGGGCCGCGAAGACGAGGCGAAGCAGGCACTCGCGTCCATCGCCGCGATCTGCGCGGCGCGCGGACTCCACCGGGTACTTCCCGACGGCGGGCCCCTCGTCGTCGCACTGATTGCGGATCTGCGGGCCGATCAACTGGCCGGCGACTGGCCCCCCGACCGGCCGACGGTGCCCTCCGACTTCCTGGAGGAACTGCAGAACTCGACGTCTCCGTACACGATGTGACCGCCGGTCAGGCCGGGGTGGGCGCCTCCTCCCGGATCAGCCCCGCGGCGCGCAGGTCCTGCCAGAATTCGGCCGGGATCGGGTGTTCGAGCCAGGCCGCGTTCTGCCGCAACTGGTCGCAGTTCCTGGCGCCCAGCAGGAGTTCCCGCACCGCGGGATGCGCGGCCGCGAACTGAATCGACGCGGCCGCCAACGGAACCCCGTGGCGCGCGCAGAACTTCTCGAAGTCGCGTACCCGGCCGAGCACCTCTTCCGGCGCCTGCTGGTAGTTGAACTTGGCGCCGGCGACCGCGCCGGTGGCCAGGACGCCCGAGTTGAACACACCGCCGAGCACGATCGCGACGTCGCGTTCCGCCGCGAGCGGCAGCAGGTCGGTCACCGGATCCTGCTCGAGCAGTGTGTATCTGCCCGCGAGGAGGACGCAGTCGAGGTCGACGCGTTCGAGGGCGTCGACGCAGACGTCGGCCTCGTTGACCCCGATACCGATCGCCTGGACCACACCCTCGTCCCGCAACCGGATCAGCGCGGGAAACGCACCCTCGACGGCCTCCGCGAACCGCGCGGGCTGGGCGTCGCCGTGCGTGTACCGGTCGACGTCGTGCACGTACAGGATGTCGAACCTGTCCTGGCACATGCGCTGCAGGCTGTCCTCCACCTGCCGCAGGACCGCGTCGTACGAGTAGTCGAAGTCGGCCCGGAACGGCGGTGTGTCCACCCAGATTCCGGTGTCGAACGACCCACGCGGCGCGGGGGTCAGCGTGCGCCCGACCTTCGTGGACAACACGTAGTCCTCGCGGTCCTTCGTCAGCAGCGCGTGGCCGACCCGGTGCTCGGACAGGCCGTGCCCGTACATGGGTGCGGTGTCGAACGACCGCACACCCATGTTCCACGCCTCGGCGATCTGCGCCTGGGCGTCCGCCTCGGGGATCGGCCGGAAGATGTTGCCGATGGGCGCACCGCCGTAGCCGAGGAGGGTGACGTCGAAGCCGGCGCGCCCGAACGTCCGAGTGTCGTTCACCTTCATGAATTCTCACCTCCGTTGCCGAGGAACAGGGTGCCCGGGTCGCGCAACACGGCGTCGATCTCCCGGAGGCACACCACCTTGATCGCCGAGACGACGAGCTCCGAATAGAACTGGTCGTGGAACCACTTGTCGCCGCTGTACGCCACGACGAGCCCGCCCTCGCCCACCGCGCTACCACCCCATTTGGTCCACCCCTGCTGGTAGAGGTACGGGTGCAACTGCTGCACGGCGTGCGACGGCAGTCCGGTGGTCCAGCTGATCCGCGCTTTCGACTCGGCGATCGCGTCGTACGGCCCGCGCCAGTCCTTCTTCTCACCCCAGCTGCGGCGGTAGACGACGGGCAACTCCGCATCGGCGGACGGGGCGACGCCCGGCCGGAGCACGACGAGGTGCCCCGGGCTTCCGTGGGAGAGGTTCTCGATCGACGGGAGGGCGAGTTCGACGGCCTCACTGGCGACGTCTGCGGTCAGTCCGGAAAAAGTGGTCATCCGGTCATCCTTCCCCACGGATCAGATCGACGGCCTTCTCGGCGATCATCACCGTGGGAGCCTGCGTGTTGGAACTGACGATCCGCGGCATGACGGACGAGTCGACCACCCGCAGACCCTCGATGCCCCTCACCTTCAGTTCCGGGGAGACCACGGCGTCGTCCCCGACGCCCATCGCGCACGTGCCGACCGGGTGGTACGAGGTGCGGCCGTACGCGCGGACGAACTTCACGTAATCGTCCTTCGTGTTCACCGACAGTCCCCCGGCCAGGTGCTCCGCCTTGATGTGCCGGGCCATCGACGACTGCGCCATGATCTCCCGGCTCTGCCGCAGCCCCTCGATGCTCGACTCGAGGTCGAAGTCGGTGGCGAGGAAGTGCGGGTCGATCAGCGGCTGGGCGGTGGGATCGTTCGACCGGATCTTCACCGACCCGCGGCTCTCCGGCCGCAGCGCGTACGAGTTCAGGGTGCAGCCGTATCCCGGGCGGACCGCCGCGACGCCGGCCTCGACGCCGGCGGCGGGCAGGAAGTGGAACTGCAGGTCCGGGATCGATTCCTGCGCGTGCCCGAAGCTGAATCCACCGGCCTCGACGACCGTCGACGCCAGCGGACCCCGCCGGAAGGCGGCGTACTCGAGCCCCGCCTTGGCCGTGGCCGGACGCATCAGGTTCAGGCGGTCCAGGCTCTGGTACTCGCGGAGTTCGTAGATGACGTCGAGATCGCAGTGATCGTGCAGGTTCCGGCCGACCCCGGGAAGGGCATGGGCCACCTCGACATTCGCGTCCCGCAGATCGTCCGGGTGCCCGATCCCGGACAGCTGCAGGATCTTCGGCGATCCGAACGCGCCGGCGGCGACGAGCACCTCGCGGGACGCGCGGAACGTCTCCACGCCGTGCGGGGTGAGCACCTCGATCCCGGTGGCGCGTCCGCCGTCGAGCAGTACCCGCGACACGACGACGTTCTCCCGCACCGTGAGGTTGGGGCGCTTCCTGGCGGGTCCGAGGTAGGCGACAGCGGCGCTGCACCGGCGGGCGTTCTTCGTGGTCGTCTGGTAGAGGCCGACACCGTACTGGTGCTCGCCGTTGAAGTCACCGTTGAACGGCAAGCCGAATTCCTGCCCCGCCTGGACGAACGACTTCGACAGCGGATGCGGGTTGATCGGGTCGGACACACCGAGCGGCCCGTCGGTCCCGTGGTACGGCGCCGACAGTCGTTCGTTGTCCTCGGACCGGAGGAAGTACTTCTGGATCTCGTCGAACGACCATCCGGCGCAACCGTATTTCAGTGCCCACTCGTCGTAGTCCTCGTGCGCGCCGCGCGTGAACACCTGGGCGTTGATCGAGCCGCCCCCGCCGATCACCTTGCCCTGCGCGAGCGGGATGACGCGACCGTTGCAGTGCTCCTGGGGAACACTCGAGAATCCCCAGTCGTATTTGCTCGCGGTGAGTTTCGCGAATCCCGCGGGCACGTGGATGAACGGATGCCGGTCGTTGCCGCCGGCCTCGAGCAGGAGAACCCGAACCGTCGGATCCTCGGTCAGCCGCCCGGCGAGCACACAGCCCGCCGTGCCACCGCCCGCGATGACGTAGTCGTAGGTGCCGGCACTCATCGGTTGCCTCCGGTCCAGTTCGGGAACACACGCGTGCGTGGTCCGGTGCGGATCTGAATGGTCTTGACATCGGTGAACTCGTCGAAGCCGGCCTGGCCCATCTCGCGGCCGAACCCGCTCTGCTTCATGCCGCCGGCAGGCAGTTGCGGGGCGCCGTCGATGGTGGTGTTCACCCACACCCGGCCGCTGCGCATCTCGCGGGCCACCCGCAGTGCCTTGTCGATGTTCTTGGTCCAGATCGACCCGGCCAGTCCGTACTCCGTGGCGTTCGCGAGCCGGATGGCGTCGTCGACGTCGCTGAAGCGGGTGACGGTGAGGACGGGACCGAAGATCTCCTCCTGGAAGGCGGCGGACTCTTCGGCGACGCCGTCGAGGATGGTCGGGGCGACGAAATGCCCGCTCCCCCAGCTCTCTCCACCCAGCCGGGTGCCGCCGGTGAGGACGGTCGCGCCGTCCCGCCGCGCCGCGTCGATGTGGCCGAGGACGTTCGCGAGGTGGCCCGCGTCGATCATCGGACCCAGTTCGCTCGCCTCGTCGAGCGGCCCGCCCACCGTGATGCGGCCGGCGGCCTCGACGAGGCGCGCGACGAACGCGTCGGCGATCGAGTCCTGGATCAGGAGCCGGGCGCCCGACACGCAGCATTCGCCCTGGTTGAAGAACACCCCGAACAGGACGCCGTCGAGTGCGTCGTCGAGGTCGGCGTCGTCGAACACGACGCTGGCGGCCTTCCCGCCCAGTTCCATCGACAGCCGCTTGACGCTGCCCGCGGACGCCTCCACGATGCGCTTGCCCGTCTCGGTGCTCCCGGTGAACGACAGGATGTCGACGAACGGGCTCTCCGCGAGGGGTGCGCCGACCACCGAACCGGCACCGGTGACCACGTTCACCACGCCGTCGGGAACGCCGGCCTCGGTGAGCAACCGGGCCAGTTCGAGTGCGGTGCCGGACGTGAACTCCGCGGGCTTGATCACGGCGGTGCAGCCGGCGCCGAGCGCGAACGGCAGCTTCTGCGCGAGCAGGAGCAGCGGGAAGTTCCAGGGAATGATCATGCCGACCACACCGGCCGGCTCGCGGACCACCATGGCGGTGCAGTCGTCGCCCAGCGCCGTGTGTGCCTCGCCGTGCATCGTCATGGCCAGGGCCGCCGCGTATTCGAACAACTCGATACTCGCCGCGACGTCACCACGGGCGAGGGTGATCGGTTTGCCGGTCTCCTCGGCGTCGATGCGGGCGAGGTGTTCCTCGTGTTCGCGCATCAGCCCAGCGCAGCGCAGGAGCGCGCGGCCGCGGTCCATCGCGGTCCAGTGCGGCCATTCACCCTCGTCGAACGCCGTGCGGGCGACGGCGACGGCGTCCAGCGCGTCGGCGCGCGTGCCCGCGGTGTACGTCGCGAGTACGCGGCCGTCGGCCGGGCTGATCCGCTCGAACGTGGTGTCCGACTGGGGCACCGCCCGGCCACCGACGAAGTGCCCGTAGGTGCGGAGGTGTGTTGCTTCGACTGTCGACATCTGGAGCCGTTCCTTGTCAGTGTTCGTGGATGAGGACGCCGCGCAGGTTGAGCCCTGCGTGCAGGTCCGCGTAGGCGTCGTTCACCTGGTCCAGGGCGTATCGCCTGGTGATCAGTTCGTCGAGCTTCAATCGCCCCGACTTGTAGTAGTCGAGGAGCGCCGGGATGTCCCGGGTGGGATTGCAGTTGCCGAACAGGACCCCGCGCAGGTGCTTGGCGTAGACCACCAGTTCGAGCGGGCTGATCGGGATTCCCGGTGCGTTCTGGCCGATCGACACGACCGCGACGGTGCCCTCCTTGCGGACGGCGCCGAACGCGTCGGCGATCAGCTGACCGTCCACCACCCCGACGGTGACGACGGCGCTGTCGGCGCCCTGGCCGTTGGTGACCGAGCGGACGAACGGCATGGCCTCGTCGATCGACGCGTACGCGTGGGTGGCGCCGAGTTCGAGGGCGCGTTCGCGTTTGAACGCCACCGGGTCGACGGCCACGACGTGCGCGGCCCCCGCGTGGTGGGCGCCCTGCACCGCGTTGATCCCCACCCCGCCGACCCCGACGATCATGGCGGTGTCCCTCGGACGGACACCCGCGCCGTTCACGGCGGAGCCCCAGCCGGTCGCGACCCCGCACGACACGAGGCAGGCCACGTCGAACGGGATGTCCGCGTCGATCTTCACGGCCTGCGCCTGGGAGGTCACGAGGTAATTCGCGAACGTGCCGAGGCGCTGCATGGCACCGATCGGCCGCCCCGACTGCGTGGCGAACCGCGCCGTTCCGTCGAGCATGAAACCAGCCTCCATACCGGCCCCCGTATCGCAGATATATTGCATCCCCTGCGCGCACCAGGCGCAAGTTCCGCAGGCGGGGAGGTAGGCGGTGGCCACGTGATCGCCGACGGCGAGCCGGGTGACCCCGGGACCGACGGCGTCGATCACCCCGGCACCCTCGTGACCGCCGACCAGCGGCAGCGTGTTGGGGATGTCGCCGGTGACGAGGTGATCGTCCGAGTGGCACAGCCCGGACGCCATCACCTTGATCCGCACCTCCCCGGGACCGGGCTCGGCGAGGACGAGATCGTCGACCTCCCACTTGCCGCCCACTTCGTGAATCACCGCACCGCGTGCCGTCGTACTCATCGTTCTCCTTCGAATCTCACACTGACACAAAGTCTTATTTGATGATCGAGAGCCGGCTGCGGTCGAGCGTCACGGCGACGGCGACGATGACGACCACGCCGTACACGATCTGCTGGAAGCTGGGATCGATGCCGGCCACCGAACCGCCCACCCGGAGGACGGTGACCACCAGGGCGCCGACGAGCACCCGCCATGCGCCACCGATTCCACCGGTGATGGCGCAACCGCCGACCAGCACGGCCGCGATCGCGGGAAGCAGCAGCGAATCCGCGAGTTGCGGTGCGGCGCTCTGCTGCTGGGCCGACAACACGATACCAGCGGCTCCCGCGAAGAAACCGGACAGGGCGAACGCTCCGACCCGGACCACCCGGGTCCGGACGCCGCTCATCATCGCCGCGATCTCCCCCAGCCCGACGAGGTGGAAGACGTTGCCCCGCGGCGAGAACCGCATCGCGCAGAACACCGCGGCGACCGAGGCCACGCCCGCCCACACCGCCATCGGCAGTCCGAGCACCGTCCACGAACTGAGCCAGAAGATCGCGTCGTAGCCTTCGCTGATGTAGATGGTGGTCGACCCCGAGGCGACGAGCGCGACGGCACCCCAGAATCCCAGCGCACCGAGCGAGACGACGAACGACGGGACCTGCCCCAACACGATCAGCAGACCGGTCAGCGCACCGATCAGGGTGAGCGCCACGAGGGTGACGACGACCGCGATCGGGCCGAGCGACCCGATCGCCGTCGCCAGGATCACCGTGGCGAGCGACGCGAGCGCCGCCACCGACAGGTCGATGCCGCCGGTGAGGATGACGAACATCTGGCCCAGCCCCAGCAGCAGGATCGGGACCGCCTGCGCCGAGACCACGGCGAGGGCGTTCACGGACAGGAAGTTCGGTTCGGCGAGAGCGACGAGGAGGACGAGCGCGACCAGCACGACCGACGGTCCCGCCAGGCGCAGCCGGTCCCGCGTCGTCCGGGACACCGCGGCCGCCGCACCCCCGGGCGCGCGCGTGTCGGCGGAAGTCCTCTCGGTGAAAGTTTCTGTTGCCACGGCGATCACATCATTTTCTCGAGGAGTTGGAGTTTGCTGGGCGGGTTTCCGGGCGGCGAGTCGAACTCGGCGGTGATCTCGCCGTCGCGCATCACGAGCACGCGGTGGCCGAGGCCGATCGCCTCGTCCAGGGTGTCGGCGAGCACCAGAATCGCCACTCCCCGCTCGGACAGGTCGCGGAACAGGGCGTACAGGTCTTCCTTAGCACCGATGTCGAGCCCGCGGGTGGGGTGGTCGAGCACCAGCACCTTCAGTCCGTCGCCCAGGATCCACTTGGCGACCACGGCCTTCTGCTGGTTGCCGCCCGACAGTCGCGCGATGTCGGCGTCGGGGTCGGCGGGCCGGATGCCGAGTCTGTCGATCCAGGTGCGCGCCGTCTCCTGCACCCGGGCGCCGGAGGAGATGCGGCCGCCGCCCGCCTTCACCGGATGCACCGTCGCGATGTTCTGTGCGACGGTCGCCCCGGCGATCATGCCCTCGACGCGACGCTCGGCCGGAACGTACGCGACACCGGAGCGCACGGCGTCCGCGGGTGATCCCGGCGCCGAACGCTGCCCGTCGATCTCGACGGTTCCGGAGTCGACGGGGACGGCGCCGAACACGGCGCGGGCCACCTCCTCGCGGCCGGAGTCGACCACCCCCACCACCGACACGATCTCGCCGGCGTGGACGTCGAGCGAGACGTCCGTCGCCTTGCCGCCACACGTGAGATTGCGGACCGACAGCGTCGGTGTGCCGGTCCGGGGGACGGCGCGCTTGCGCTCCGACGAGTAGATCTCCTCGGCCGCACCCTTCCCGATCATCAGCTGGTACAGCTCGGATTCGGTTGCCGCCGAAGCGATCCTCTCGCCGACCACCTTGCCGTCGCGCAGCACGTACACGCGGTCGGAGAAGCGGAGAACCTCGTCGAGGCGGTGCGAGACGAAGATGACGGAGCCGCGTTCCTTGAGGGCGGCGACCCGGCGGTGGAGCACCTCGACGTCCTCGGGTTCGAGCACCGACGTCGGCTCGTCGAGGATGAGCAGCGGCGGGTGTTCGGACTGCCTGGACGCGACGGCGCGCGCCACCTCCACCATCTGGCGCTGCGCGAAACCGAGCGTCTCGGTGAGTACACCCGGGTCGACGGTCGACTCCACCACCGACAGCATCTCCTGGGCACGGGCCCGGATCCGGCGCCGGCGCAGGAATCCGCCACGGGCGGTGTCGCCTTCGTGCCCGAGGATCAGGTTCTGGCCGACGGTGAGGTTCGGCAGCAGCGACTGTTCCTGGTGCACCACCCCGATTCCGTGGTCGGCCGCGTCGGCCGGGCTCGACAAGCTCACGTCGCGCCCGCCGAGCACCATCCGGCCGCCGTCCTGCCGGTGTACTCCCGCGAGAATCTTGAGCAGCGTGGACTTTCCGGCGCCGTTCTCGCCGATCAGTCCCACCACCTCGTTCGGGGCGATGGACAGGCTCACGTCGTCGAGGACGGTGTTGGGTCCGAATTTCTTCGTGACGTTGCGGAGTTCCAGGAGCGATGTCATTTCACGACCCTCAATCGACTGCGGGCGGGCCACCCGGTGGCGATCACCGCGACCACGATGATGAGTCCCTGCGCGCCCTGCTGGATGTACGGGCTGGCGCCCGAGAGAAGCAGTCCGTTGCCGAGGACCACGAGGAGCAGCACGCCCACCAGGGAGTGCAGCGGCCCACCGCGCCCGCCGGACAGCAGAGTGCCGCCGACGACCACCGCGGACAGGGTGAGGAACAGGCTTCCCGATCCGACGCTCACGTCGCCGACGCCGAGCCGGATCGTGGCCAGCACTCCCCCGAGCCCGGAGAGGACTCCGGCCACCGCGAACAGGATGATCTTGGTGCGCCCGACCGGGACGCCCGCCAGGCGGCTGGTGGCCTCGTCGCCGCCGATCGCGTAGGTGTGCATACCGAGCCGGGTCTTCGTGCACAGCAGCACCGTCACGGCGACGGCCGCGAGCGCGAACACCACGACGACGGGAAGACCGAGCCAGTGGCCGCCCGCCCAGGCGGCGAGCGACGGGTCGGCGAGTTGGGGGGTGGCGGTGCCGAAGAGCACGGTGGCGACACCGAGCCCGACGAACCAGGTTCCCAGTGTGACGAGGAAGGACGGCACCCGGGCGAAAACGTGCAGGACGCCGTTGGCCACCCCGAACAGCAGACCGACGCCCAGCGCGATCAGGACCGCGAGGAGTCCGAGGTCGTTGCCGTTGACGCTGTTCGCGGCGAGCAGGACGAACGTCAGCCCGCTGGCCGCCATCACGCCCTCGATGGACAGGTCCACGCCGCCTACCAGGACCACCAGCGTGGCGCCCATCGCGAGGATCACGGGAATGGCGGCCTGCTCCACGATCGCCATCGCATTGCTCGCCGTCGCGAACCCGGGAGCCAGTGCGGCGAACACGGCGCACAGTCCGAGCAGGGCGGTGAGCGGGCCTGCGGTGGACAGCAACCGGCGCACGCGGGGTCGTGTGGCGCGCACGGGCAGGGCGGGATCGGGAGTCGTCACCTCCCCCGTCATTTCGGTCGTCGACATCGTCACTCCTTCGGAAGGTTGTGTGGTTCGTGAATGGTGAGGGGGTTACCGCGCCACCGGACCGGTGATGCGGGAGAAGGGATCCTGCACGGACCGCACGATCTCCTCGTCACTCGGCACGGTGCGGAACCGGTCGACGTTGCTCGCGGTGATCAGCGACTGGTCGACGTAGAATTCCCGGTTCTCGCGGGGCAGCGACGCGACGTCGATGTCCCCGGTCATGGCCTGGTAGCAGATGGCGAGTCCCATCGCGCCGTTGAAGTAGGGGTCGGTCGTGTAGGTGGAGAGCAGTTCGCCGTCGGCGATCGCGCCCAGCCCTTCCGGGGTGGCGTCCGCGGCGCTGGCGATCTTGATCTCGCCCGCCCGGCCCGCTTCACGCACCGCCTGCAGTGCGCCGAGGGCCATGGAATCGGTTGCGGCCCAGATGCCGTTTACCTGGTCGCCGTACTTGTTGAGCAGGGTCTGCGTGGTGGTGTACGCCTTGTTGCGGTCGAAGTCGGCGGGCTGGTCGTCGAGCAGCGTGATGCCGGACTGCCCGTTCATGGCCTGCTGGAAGCCCTGGAACCGGGTCTGGCTGATCTCGTTGGCGAGCAGGCCCTGCAGCGCGATCACGCCGCCGGTGCCGCCGAGCGAGTCGACGAGCGCCTTGCCGGTGTCGGCGCCCTGCTGGACACCGTCGTAGGCGACGTAGGACGCCCACCCGTTGCCGACGTCCCAGGGGTGCAGGTCCGAGGGCTTGCTCCACTGGGTGACCGCGCACCCGCCGCTGTTCTGCACGGCACGCACGATCGCCGGGGTGTCGGCGCTCGTGTTCGGATTGATGTTGAGCAGGACGGTCTTTCCCGCGGCGAGCACCGACTGCAACTGCGACAGCGCGTTCTGCGAATCGCCGCCGTAGACGATCACCTTCAGTTCGATCCCCAGCGATTCGGCGTACGCGCGGCTGCCCTGCACCCACGCGGCCTCGTACGGGTTGGTCAGCGACCGGACCTCGGAGACCATCACCATGTCGCCGCGGTCGACGGTGGCGCCGTCCCGCTCGGTCCGTTCCGATCCCGTCGAGCAGGCGACGGCGGAACTCGCCATGACGGAGACGGCCGCGGCAACGCCGACGGCCCGGACTGCCGCCCTGACCGATCGGTTCGCCGGTGTCATCGTTCGTCCGATCCGGTGCCCGCGGCACCCTTCAGCACGGCCCGGCTGATGATGAGCCGCTGCATTTCGCTGGTGCCTTCGTAGATCTTCGTGATGCGGGCGTCGCGGTACAGGCGCTCCACCTCGTACCCGCGGATGAAGCCGTTGCCGCCGAACACCTGCACGGCGGCGTCGGCGTGACGCACGCATCCCTCGGACGCGTACAGCTTGGCCATCGAGCAGAGCGTCTCGGCGTCCGCCGCGCCGGTGTCGAGGGCCCGCGCCGCCTCGACCGACAGCGCGGTGCCGGCCCGCAGTTCGGTGGCGACCGTGGCGAGGGAGAACGAGATGCCCTGGTTGGCGGAGATCGGCTTGCCGAACTGGCTGCGGTCGAGGGACTGCCGGGTGGCGGCGTCCAGTGCGGCGCGGCTGATGCCGAGGCTCAGTCCCGAGATCCCGAGACGGCCCTTGGCCAGCACCTTCATCATGTAACCGAACGCCTGGCCCTCCTCACCGAGGAGCGCGTCGGACGACAGCCGGACGGAGTCGAACACCAGCCCGCCGACCTGGGACGCCCGCTGCCCCATCTTGTGCTCGTGGTAGGCGCGGCTGACGCCGGGCCGGTCGACGTCCACCAGGAACACCGAGATGCCGCCGCGTTTCCCCAGTTCGGGATCGGTCACGGCGAGCACGACCGCGAAGTCCGCGACGGGGGCGTTGTGGATGTAGATCTTCTCGCCGCTGAGCACCCAGCCGTCGCCGCTGCGCACCGCCCGCGTGGTGATCGACCCGAGGTCGGATCCGGAACCCGGCTCGGTGAGCGCGTAGGCGCAGCGCTTCTCGGCGGAGAGCATCGGGCGCAGGTACTGCTCCCGCTGCTCGGGGGTGCCGTAGTTGCCGAGCAGGCTGCCGAGGATCTCGACGAGCCCGCACTGGTCGGCCACCGACGCATACCCGTAGGACAGCGACTCCATGACGAACAGGTAGTCGAGGGCGGTGCCGCCGAATCCGCCGAACTTCTCGGGCACGGTGATGCCGAAGAGCCCGATCTTGCCCATCTCGGCGTAGATCTCTTCGGGGAATCGTTCGGTCTCGTCCAGTTCGCCGGCGACCGGCCGGATCCGTTCGTCGACGAACTCCGCGACGAGCGTGCGTTCGTCGGTTCCGAGCACGGACGACGGAATGACACTGTTTCCGGTGGGCATGTGTTTTGTCTCCTCAGATGTGTACGGCGACGGGGGCGAACAGCTCCGCGTCCATCAGGCGTGGGTTGTTGACGATCGGGCGGAATCCCATGTGCGGAAGGATGTCCCGATCGATGTCGATTCCGGGAGCGATCTCGGCGAGTTCGAGGCCGTCCCGGGTGAGCACGAAGACGGCGCGTTCGGTGACGTACACCGCCTCGCGTCCCTCACGGACGGCGAGAGCGCCGGAGTAGGTGACCTGGTCGACGCGGTCGACGAACTTCGGCACCGACCCTTCCCGCCGGATCACCAGTTCTCCCCCGACGATCTCGATGTCCAGTCCGCGCGCGGTGAACGTTCCGCAGAACACGGCGCGCGGCGAGTTCTGGGAGATGTCGATGAAACCGCCCGGTCCGACGATGCCGCCGCCGATCTTGCTGACGTTGACGGCGCCGGTGGCGTCGACCTCGGCCATGCCCAGGCAGCTGACGTCGAGCATTCCGCCCGAGAACAGATCGAACTGGGTGGTCGACGAATGCACGACCTTCGGTCCGCGCGCGGCCCCGAACAGGTCGCCGGAGACGGGAATGCCGTCGATCAGCCCCTGCTCGATGGCAAGAGTGATGTCGTCCAGCCGATCCTGCTCGGCGAGCGCGTCCACGACCAGGGCGGACACCCCGAAGCCGACGTTCAGGACGTCGCCGTCCCGGACCTCGGAGGCGGCCCGCCGGGCGATCAGCATGCGGATCGGGTCGTGGTTCGTGGCGCCGAAGCCGGCATTCGCCGCGTCGCCCGACAGCTGCGGGTCGAATTCGCCTGCGTACGTCTGCCATTGGGCTGGCGCGTGGACCACGTCGTCCACCAGGACCGCCGGGATGTGCACGAGCCGCGGATCGATCGGCCGGTCCAGCAGGTTCTTCACCTGGACGATGACCCGGCCGCCGCAGGCCTTCGCCGCCTGGGCGACGGCCAGCGCGTCGAGCTGCGCGGCCTCCCCCGAGCACGTGACGTTGCCGGACGGGTCGATGGAATCGCCGCGGACGATGGCCACGTCGACGGGAAACGGCTTGTAGCGCAAGTACTCACGACCGTCCAGCGTGAGGAGTTCGACGAGGTCCTCGGTGGCGGACGGCGTGAACTTGCCGCCACCGTGCCGCGGGTCGACGAACGTGTCGAGACCGGTGGCGGTAACGAGGCCGGGCCGGCGCGCGCCGATCTCCCGTAGCAGCTGACTGATCGCGCCGCCGGGCCAGGCGTACGCCTCGATCTCGTCGTTGCGGACGAGTTCGATCATCGTCGGCGACCACGTCCAGTGCCCGCCGATGACCCGCTTGATCATGCCCTTGTGCGCGAGGTGGTTGGTTCCGCGGCGCACCCGGTCACCGATGCCGAGGGCGTGCACGATCGTGAGGTCCCTGGGCGATCCGGTCGCGAGAAAGCACTCTTCGAGCGCCTTCAGCACGGTGTCCGGTTCAAGGATTCCGCCGCCCGAACCGGTGAGGGCGATCGTCGATCCCGGCGCGATGCCGCTCACGGCTCGTGTCGCGGTGGTCGGTGTCCAGCGCCTCGCCGCGGCACCCGTTCCCGGCTGTGTCATATCCGCTCCTGTAAATGCTTACATCTGGCCAATCGGTCCATGAACGCCATGCACCCCGTGTATTGACACACTATAGTGTGAGCTGAACAACATCAAGAAAGCGATTACAGAAAGTTTCCGAGATCTGTCCGGCGACCGGAAACAACACGATTCACCGACGATTGTCGCGTCGGCCTGCTTCACCGCACCGGCGCAGCACTGTGCGCCGGGGTGACATGGATGATCGGCGGTTCGGCCGCCGATCCGGCTCAGCTCGGGACGGGGCCGGTCGACTCGCGAATGACGACGTTCGCGGAGATCAGCGGCGGAGACGTGGTGGTCTCGTTGTTCAGGGCGGCACGCATCAGCGACCACGCCTGGTCGCCCAGGTCGATCTTGGGGCTCACGACCGTGGTCAGGCGCGGCGCCAGGTGGCGCGCCATGTCGATGTCGTCGAAACCGGTAACCGAAATATCCTCGGGGACACGAAGTCCCCGCTCCCGCAGTTTCGAGATGACACCGAGCGCGGTCAGGTCGTTGAAGCACACGAGAGCGGTCGGCTCGTGCGTGAGCGCTTCCTCCACCACGTCGTAGCCACCCTCGATGGTCCCGTCGGACGGCACCGCCGTCGCCTCGATCCCGAGCACCTTCGCCATTTCGATGGCCCGCCACCGCTCACGGTTCTGCCAGGCCAGGTCCGAGCCCTTGACGTAGACGATCCGCCGGTGGCCCAGCGTCGCGAGGTGCCCGCACAGCTCCATCATCGGGGTGAAGTTGTCGACCGCGACCATGGGGAGATCGACCCCCAGTTCCACCCGGTTGACGAGCAGAACGGGAGTCGATTGCCTGGCGAGCTCCTTCAGCCCGCTCGTCGGGATCCTCGACGAGAGCAGCACGAGACCGTCGACCTGGCCGAGCAGGTCGAGGGCGGTGGCGAGTTCGTCGGCCGCGTCACCGGAGTAGTCGGCGACGAGCATGCGGTATCCGTCGGCGGTGGCGCCGTGGTGCATCTGCTTGACGACGTCGAAGAAGTACGCGTTGGCCAGGTCGGGCAGGATCACGCCCATGTTTCTCAGCGACCCGAGGACGAGTCCGCGGGCGGCGCTACTGGGCCGGTAGGACAGCTCCTCGGCGACCTTGTGGACCCGGGCCGCGAGGTCCGGGGTCACCGACGAGCTGCCGCTCATGACGCGGGAGACGGTGGCGATCGAGACGCCGGCGGCCTTCGCTACGGTGTTGATCGTGACGCGACGGCTCGCGGGCACTCGGGTCTGATCAGCCATCGTTGCCTCTGCATCTCTCGTCGCCATTGCCACCGCCCACCCAGCACAGGGTGGAAACGCTTACAGCGTAGCGCGAAGGAAGCCACGGATCACGCGGACGCTCACACCCCGTGCAACAACGCGCGCGTTCCGAGCAGTTTCCGCGACGTCAGCAGCACCTTGACGTGCCTGCTGCCGTTCGATTCGAGCTCCTCGACCGCGCGGCCGAAGTCGTCCAGCGCGAACGTCGCGGTGTGCAGCGGCGACGCGTCCACCTGCCCCGACTCGAGCAGTTCGGCCGCGTCGACGAAGTCCTGCCGCACGTAGTTCCGGCACGCCACGACGGACAGTTCGCGGGCGTAGAGCGCGCTGTAATCGAGCGTTAGTTCGTGCCCGGGTTTCGCGGACGCGATCGCCACGTACCGGCCGCCCGGAGCGAGGACCCGCAACGCAAGCCGAGCGGATTCCTGGGAGCACACCGTGTCGTAGACGAGGTCGACCGATTCCGTCCGGTCCCGGAGCCAGCCCTCGAGCGCGTCGCCCGAATCCGTCGTGAAATCGCTCATCCCGCACGCCAGGGCCGGCCGCTCCCGTTCGGTGTAGCGATCGACACCGAACACCCGGACACCCCGGCTCCGGGCCACCAGCGTGGACGCGAGACCGATCGCCCCGGTCCCGACGACCAGCGCCGTGTCCCCCGCCGACACGCCGCCGCGGCGGACGACGTGCACGCCGACGGCGAGCGGTTCGACGAGGGCCCCGAAACGGTCCAGCACGGCGTCGCTCACGGGCACGCACTGCGTCTCGGGAACGACGAATTCCTCACTGAAACACCCGCGCGGATCGGACAGCCCGAATACCCGGATACTGGGGCAGTTGTTGATCCTGCCGTCGCGGCAGGCGCGGCAGCGCCCGCACCCCGTGGTCGGGTAGACCATCACCGGCTGCCCGACGGTGAGGCTCGTGCCCGGGCCCACCCGCGACACGCGTCCGGCGCATTCGTGGCCCAGCACCGTGGGGTACGCGGCGACGGCGTTGCGGCCTCGCAGATGCGACAGGTCCCCGCCGCAGATCCCGGCCGAGTCGAGAGCGACGAGCACCTCTCCCTCGCCGGGTTCCGCGACGTCACCGCGGTCGAGACGATACTCGTTCGGACCGTCGACCCGAATACTCAAGACTGACATGCACTTTCCCTTTCCTCGGAGACGATTTCCGGTGTCGCGCCGGCTGCGACGGACCGGTAGGCGGCGTCGATCACCGACTGCACGCGCAGGCCGGACCGGGCATCGGACAGCGGCGCCGCCCCTGCCGCCCAACTGGTGAAGACGTCCTCGTACAACGACCGGAACCACGCCGTCATCGACAGCGGGTCGGGTCCGGACGCGTCGACGGACCCGTCGACGAGCGTGCGCGCACCGTCGTCGATCAGGACCAGCGAATCACCGGCCAGCCGAAGCTGTCCCGCGTCGCCGAAGAGGTGGATCGTCTCGGCGCCGCCCGGCCAGGACGCCGTGCTCGCCGTCACCGACGCCGCATTCGAGCCGTGGTCGATCAGCAGGTGGATCGTGTCCTCGGCCTCGAGACGCCCACGGCTGGTGGAGGCAGCGGCCACGACACTGCGCGCCGGTCCGGTCAGCGACAGGTAGAGGTCGAGGGTGTGGATGGCCTGGGTGATCAGCACTCCGCCGCCGTCGCGCTCCCAGGTGCCGCGCCCGGCCTCCGCGTAGTAGGAGTCCGGCCGCCACAGCGGAACGGTGACGGTCGCCGAACGGAGCGTGCCGATCGTGCCGTCCGCCAGCAGTTGCCGCGCGCGGCGCGCCGCCTCCTTGTAGCGGTGCTGCAGCGTGACCGCGGCCCGGACACCGGTCCGCTCCGCCATGTCCACGATCGCCTGCGCATCGGACAACGAGGCCGCCAGCGGTTTGTCGATCACCAGGTCCAGGCCGCGTTCGGCCAGCGCCGACGCGACCGCGAGGTGACTCGACGGCGGCGTGACCACCACCGCGGTGTCGGCGTCCAGGGCCGCTGCCGCGTCGAGACTCGGGAGGATCCGCGCCTCCGGTGCCAGCCGGCGGGCGGCGGCCGCCCTCGTCCCGTCGCGCGTCACCACACCGACGACGTCGGCGCCGACCGCCCGCAGGGCCGTGAGGTGCGCGGCGCTCGCGAGACCGGCGCCGACCACCACGACACGCCGGGTCACGACGCCGCCTCGACGGGGGTGCGCGCACCCACGCTCCGGCCGAGAGTCTCGGGGAGCAGGGCGATGCCGATCAGACCCACCACGCTCAGGCCCATGAGGTAACTCGCGACGAGCCAGGGTGTTCCGCCGGCGACGGCGACGAGAGCGGTGGCGACCAGCGGGATCGTGCCGCCGACCACCGCGGCGGGGATCTCCCGGGAGATCGCGATACCGCTCCAGCGGATCTTGGTGGGGAACAGTTCGGAGAGCATCGCGCCACCCGGTCCGGACGTCGTGCCCTGGACGAGGCAGATACCGAGGATCAGCGCCAGCCCGACCATCCACGGCGACCGGGTGTCCAGCATCATGAACATCGGGAACGGGAAGACGATCCCGAAGACCGCGCCGGACAACAGGACCGGCTTGCGGCCGATCCGGTCGGCCAGCCGGCCGAAGCCGAGGATGACCGGGATGGCGCAGAACTCGGCGACGATCAACCCGATCAGGGCCTGGGTGGAATCCACCCCGAGGGTCTTGGTCACGAATGACAGCGCGAAGACCTGCATGACGTAGGCCCACGGAATCACGAAGCTGAACAGGGCCAGTCCGCACAGGATCTGCCGCCAGTGGTTGCGGACCGCGTCGACCAGCGGTGCACCGTCCACCTCACCGTGCTGGGCGGCCTCCTCGAACACCGCCGTCTCGTTCACCTTCAGGCGCAGGTACCCGGCGACGAGAACGATGCCCGCGCTGGCCAGGAACGGAAGACGCCACCCCCAGGACAGGAAGAGGTCGTCGGGCATCAGCGTGAGCAACGCGAAGATCGCGGTGGCGCCGCCGGTTCCGACATAGATCGCGGCCCCCGGATACGCGCTGGAGAGGGCTCGCCGGGAACTGTCGGTGGATTCGGAGACCATCGTGATCGCCCCGGCGAACTCGGCGCCCGCGCCTGCACCCTGGAACAGGCGGAGGACGATCAGGAGGATCGGCGCCCAGATGCCGATCGCGTCCGCGGTGGGCAGTGCGCCGATCAGCGTCGTCGAGGCACCCATCACGAGCAGGGTCATGAGGAGCATCGGCTTGCGGCCGATCCGGTCGCCGAAGTGGGCGAACACCAGCCCACCGATCGGGCGGGCGCCGAGCCCGACGGCGAACGTCCCGAAGGCGGCCATCGTGCCGGCGAGGGATCCCGCCCCGGGGAAGTAGAGGGGCCCGAAGACGAGGGCGGCCGCGAGACCGTACAGCGTGAAGTCGTACCACTCGATCACGGTTCCCGCCGCGCTCGCCTTGATCACCCGGCGGCGTTGCTGCCCTGCCGACCCGTGCGGCGCCGCGGTCGACCGCTCGGTGCCGAGTTCGGTCATGCCCATCGAGAACTCCTGACTGTGAAGAGGAACTGCCGGAACCCGACTACTATGACCCACGTCACCGGATTTGTAAACGCTTTCCCGACCACGCGACAGAATTCCCTTTTGCACAGTTCACAGCTGTATATTCGATGTTTCCCAGCTACGTACAGCTAGATACCGCTTTCAGGCGGCACCCATGTCCGCCGACAGCCAGCGCTCGGGGCGGAGGTAGATGGCGACCTGTTCGCCGAGTTCGGCCCTGGCGAAGTCGAGGTAGGCGTCGACCTTGTCCGGCGCAAGGTAGCGCTCGGTGATCTCCCGCAACTGGGCATCGGTTCCCGGAACCGTTCGCGTCACCGCGCCCTCGACGGAGACGTACCGGACGGGACGGTGGGGTCGACTCGCTCGACCATCATCGTGAATCGCCCGGCCGCCTCGATCAGGCGCGCCTTCTCCGAACCGGCGCCGGTCAGTACCCACAGCTCACCTCCCGGGGCGTACTGATACCAGATCGGGACCGTCAGGGGTCCGCGGCTCTCACCGGCGGAGACCGACAGCGCCGCAATGTGCGGCTCGGACAGGAACTGTTCGCGCTCGGACACAGACAATGGCATGACCTCGACGATAGGAGCCCCCACCGACACATTCCGGCGGTCCACGGCGGCACGCGGGTCGATCGAATGGAACCTGACGGTCCGAAACGGTTAGATGGGACCTGAGGTTCCGGACAGTGCAGCGTCGTACGTCGGAGTGAACGGAGACACAGATGCCAGGCCCAGTCGCGAGATTGGCACCCCAAGCAGTCCTCACTCCGCCCAGCCCTGCCTCCCTGTTCCTGGTGCTCGTCGCCGGCCCCTCCGACGAAGACCGCGCGACGGTGTGCGAGGTGATCTCCGGCATCGACGGCCCGCTCAAGGCCGTGGGATTCCGCGAACTCGCCGGCTCCCTGTCCTGCGTGGTCGGTGTCGGCGCGGAGTTCTGGGACCGCGTGAGCGCGTCGTCGAAGCCGGCCCACCTGCACCCGTTCGTCCCACTGTCCGGACCGGCGCACAGCGCGCCCTCCACACCCGGCGACGTCCTGTTCCACATCAAGGCCGCGCGCAAGGACCTGTGCTTCGAACTGGGCCGCCGGATCGTCTCCGCGCTGGGGTCCGCCGCCACCGTCGTCGACGAGGTGCACGGCTTCCGCTACTTCGATTCCCGCGATCTCCTCGGATTCGTCGACGGCACCGAGAATCCCACCGAAGACGACGCGTCCGACGCTGCGCTGATCGGCGACGAGGACCCCGACTTCCGGGGCGGCAGCTACGTGATCGTGCAGAAATACCTGCACGACATGGATGGGTGGAGCACGCTGAGCACCGAGGAACAGGAACGGGTCATCGGGCGCACCAAGCTCGACAACATCGAACTCGACGACGACGTCCAGCCGAGCAACTCGCACGTCACCCTCAACAGCATCGTCGACGACGACGGCGTCGAGCACGAGATCCTCCGGGACAACATGGCATTCGGCAGTCTCGGCGAGGCCGAGTACGGCACCTACTTCATCGGGTATGCCAAGGATCCCGCCGTCACCGAGCTGATGCTGCGGAGAATGTTTCTCGGCGAGCCACCCGGAAACTACGACCGCATCCTCGACTTCTCCACGGCGGCCACCGGCACGTTGTTCTTCGTGCCGAGCCGGGACGTGCTCGAATCGCTCGGCGACGCACCGGCCGTCGCGGAGCCGGCACCCGAAGACCCGGTCGAGCCCGCCGCGGCCGACCCGTACGAACTGTCCCTGAAAATCGGTGGTCTCAAAGGAGTATCGCAATGAGTGATTCGAGCAATCTGCACCGCAACCTGGCACCCGTCACCGAGGCGGCCTGGCAGCAGATCGGCGAAGAGGCCACCCGCACGTTCAAGCGCCACGTCGCGGGCAGGCGCGTGGTCGATGTCGCGGGACCGTTCGGATACTCCTATTCGGCCCACAACCTCGGCCGGGTCAACCCGATCAAGGCGTCCGACAGCAGGATCCGCGCCCAGCAGCGGCAGGTCGACCCGCTCGTCGAACTCCGGTTCCCGTTCACCCTGAGCCGCGCCGAGGTCGACGACGTCGCCCGCGGTTCCCTCGACTCCGACTGGCAGCCCGTCAAGGACGCCGCGAAGGCGGTCGCGTTCGCGGAAGACCAATCGATCTTCCAGGGATTCGACGAGGCGGGCATCCGCGGACTCGGACCGTCCAGCGACAACCCGGTTCTCAGTCTGCCGGAGGATCCGCTGCTGATCCCCGACGCCGTCGCCTCCGCGCTGTCGGCGCTGCGACTCGCCGGAGTCGAGGGACCGTACTCGGTGGTCCTCGACGCCGACGCGTACACCGCGGTCAGCGAGACCCGCGACGAGGGGCATCCGGTGTTCCACCACCTGCGCGACCTGGTCACCGGCGACATCATCTGGGCCCCCGCCATCAGCGGCGGGTACGTGTTGTCCACGCGCGGTGGCGACAACCAGCTGACCCTCGGCACGGATCTGTCGATCGGCTACGACAGCCACACCGCCGACGACGTCACGCTCTACCTCGAGGAAACGTTCACGTTCGCCTCGCTCACCGCGGAGGCGGCAGTCGTTCTCGCACGCTGACGCACACTGCCCGCTGACGCAGACTGGGGCCGTCAGCCACCGAACAGCAGGTACAGCCCGCCGAACGTGTACGTGACCATGGTGAGCAGAAGTGCCAGCTGCCCGGTCAGCTGATGGCCCCGCGGCAGGAGCCGCACCGATTTGTCGTGTGCCGCAATCACTCCCAGTACGTGCCCGGCGAGGACGAACAGCACCTTGATCGACGCCGAGGCCGCGGGGTGTTCGGACAGCACGTACCAGACCTCGGCGTCGCCGAGCCCCAGCGGGTTCCATCCCCGCCCCAGCGGGTCGGCCAGCAGGATCACCGTCGCCTGCCCCTTCTCCACCAGATACGTCAGGTAGTGCGCGAAGACGTAGCCGATGATGATCGGGATCAGCGAATGCGACAGCAGCCCCGGGAGAGCGGCGCGCTGCTCGGGCCGCAGTCCCCCCGCGGCCCGCGAAGCCACCCAGAACGACACGCCGACGAAGCCGACGAAGAACAGGAGCCCGGCCGTCCGCGCGAGGGTGGCGCCGATCGGGGAACCGATCCCGTCCATCAGACGCGACCACCAGGGGAACGCGGAGAAACTGTCGAAGGCCGTGGACCCCAGCAGGGTTGCCATCAACGCGACCGAGCCGGCCCGCACGGGCATCGACCCCAGGTGGTCCAGCGGGTTGCGCAGCACGATCCGTCCATCGCTCCGATCGCGGCTCAGCGGAGACAACCGGGACGCCAGCGTGCTGTACACCTCGAACGGGTCGCCCCGCTCGCACCAGCGCTCGCCGCACACGAACGCCCCGGCGGCCGTGACCACGACGTACACCAGCAGCCAGGTGCGCACCGCGGCCACGGAACCCGGGTCGCCGGAGGCGAGTTCGAGCCAGACGAAGGCGAACAATCCCGCGACGGCGGGCCAGTATCCCCACGAGTTGCGGTACCGCGCATCATTTTCCGCCGGTGAGCGGCCGGTCGCCGCGCACACCGACCGGTGCACGGTGCGGACCGGGGACAGCACCCGCCAGACCGGCCCGAACACCAGCGACGCCGCGACCAGCCCCACCCAGAGCAGCACGTAGAACACGCCCGGCAATGCGTTCTCCGACGATTCCGAGGGCCCGAAGAAGGCCGCGAGGGCCACCCACACCGCGAACACCAGACCGACAGCGGCCAGCACGGTCCGCGTCGCCGGAGCGTCGGCGAACCGGGTCACCCAGCCGGGCAGCCTGCGCCCCGGGTTGTCCGGATCCAGCTTCGGGGTGCGCCACGCGAACGCGAGCACCACGAAGGAGACGGTGAGCGCCCAACTCGCCCCGACCAGCGCATACGTGAACGGGATGGGAAGGTCGGTGGATCCGCCGAGACCGTGCGCGAGAACAGCGGTCATGGACGCACGAGCAGGGTGGCCACCGTCTTACCCGTGTCGTGCAACTCCACCGCCACCTGGCCCGGAACGTCGACGGAGAACTGGGTTTCCTGTGTTCCGGGGTGAATCTCGAACGAGTGCTCCGGGACGGCGTGCACGTGCAACTCGTCGTCGGCGTCGCTGTCGATCCGCACCGTGACGGTCTCCCCCACCGTGGCCTCGATGCGTTCGTTGCCCGGTGTGACCGTGCCGTTCTCGATGACGACGTCGATCACGACGCCGTCCTCCGTGGCCGGTGTGTCGTCGTCGCCTCCGCAGCCCGACACCAGGGCGGCGACGACAGCGGGTACGACGACAATTCCGGCCAACCGCCTGATCACCTAGATCTCCTCTTCGTTCTCGCTCGGGCCGTGCTTCGCGTTCTCGGCATTCTCGGCGGCTTCCGCCTTGCGGTCCCGGACCGCCAGGTAGATGACCAGCCCGGCCACCAGGAACGCGGGGACGAACGCCGGAATCGCCAGCAGCACCGAATGATCGGCGAGGTAGACGACATCCGGATCGTGCACCGGGTTCATGTCACCGTCACGTCCTCGCGGGTGCCGGTGGCCGCCTGCCCCTGCGTGTACTTGCTGATCCGGCCCGCTCCCCAGGCCAGCGCGGTGATCAGCGCCAGGGTGCACACGAGCACCACCAGCGATGCGGCGCCGAACAGCCAGGACGGGTGGTCGAAATTCCGCTCCCGCTGCAGGATGGTGATCTCCGGGACGAAGTCGCGGGTCGAGGACGCGACGGCGGGCAGTTCCTCCGCGCCGATGCCCGGGTCGCTGGGCAGGTAGATCGGGACGGCCGTCATGGTGCGCCCGTCCTGCACCCGCAGCAACGTCTTCCACGTTCCGTGGACCGGGACCGGTTCGTGCGTCCGGTAGGTGCCGGGTCCGGTGCGTTCGAGCCGGTCGACCGTGAAACCGTTGCCCAGTCCGGGACCGCCCTGCCAGGACAGGATGGACACCCATTCGGGATTCTCGCCGGCGAGGTCGGGCGGGTCGATGCGCACCTCCGCGTCGACCATGCGGCCGCCGTCCGGAGCGGCCTCCGTGAGAGCGATCGTCGCGGTGGCCTTGTCCGGGACCGTGGCGACGAGGCCGTTGGCCGTGGCGCCGGCGATCACCACGACGGTGGCGACGACGATGGTGCGGCTGATCGCGGGGCGCGGTAGACCCTCGGAGCGGAGCACCCGCCCGAGCAGCGCGCCGCAGGCTCCGGCCGCGATGCCGACGGGCACGGCCATGGCCAGCGCCTCCGGCCACATGCTGGTGGGCCAGGGGTAGATGTACACGGCGTCGATCCACAGCGACTCGAGCCACAGCCCGACCGTCGCGACGAGGAGTCCGCCGACGGCCCCGAACGCCACCCGATTCTTGATCAGCGGTGTCAGCGCGAGCAATTCGATCACCACGGCGGCGCCGAGGCACAGTTCGAACACGTTGGTGGGGGCACCGAGAAGCGGTCCGACGATCAGCGCCGTGATCGCGCGCACGACGCCTGCCACCGCCACGGCCACGATCGCCGCGAACGGTCCGAGAACGATGCGCGCCGCCACCAGGGTGAAGGCGGCCGCTCCGGCGATCATCATCGGTTGCAGGACCAGACGGAACTGCTCGACGCCGAAGTCGTATTCGATCTGGAAGACGGACAGGCCGATGAGCAGGCCGCCGAACGTGCCGCACCGCAGGAACCAGATGAGCCTGCTGTCCGGCTTCACCTCCCCGGGCGTCGCCATCCGGCCCTCGTAGTCCAAGAGCAGGACGCCGATCAGCGACAGTCCCGCACCGCCGATCAGCATGAGGTGCGTCGGGCCCCACAGCGTGACGTCCTGGCCGAAGATGCGGTGCCAGACGTCGTCGAGCGGGAATCCGATGAGGGCGTACAGACCCGCTCCGGCCACGAGGACGCCACCGACCGGGACGTACCAGGTGCGGGTGATCTTGATCGCCGCCGGACCGGGTTTCTCGTCGCGCGGCAGGATCATCGCCAGCATTCCGGTGATGAACAGCAGGAACAGCCCGACGAGGATGAAGTAGTGCGCGGGGTTCGCGAGCGGCCCGTCGTCGCGGCCCCGCCCGATGTGCAGGCTGACGTCCCAGATGAAACCGAAGAATGCCGTCAGGATGGTCCCGACGAACGTCACCAGGGGCAGGGCCACCCACGGGGGCCGGTCGAGTGCGCGCGACGCCGCGTCGGCGATCGTCTGCAGCCACGTGATCTTGCGTGTGCGATGCAGGTACGCGATCCACAGCAGACCCACGGTGATGATCGCCGTCGCCACCGTGATTCCGATGATCTGGTCGAATGCCGCACCGCCACCCTCTCCGCCCGTTTGGGCAAGAATGAGTGAACTCGGAGTAACAGTAACTTGGCTCACGTGGTGATTATGTGCGCCTCGTGCCGAAAATGCCAGACCCTCGACCGGGAAACGGCGGTCCGTATACGAATCTATTCAGATCTGCGACCGGACGTAGATATGGCTAGATTCCTCTAGCGACGCCTCGGCCAGCGACAACTGCCACCGGCCGCACGCGCAGCCGAGATAGGTGACCACGCCCGTGCTCGTTCGATGCCGGGAGACTTCCTGCCAGTCGTGTTCGTGATGTTCGCTCATGCACCCAGCGTGATGTAATGGCATTGTGCATCTCAACCCTTACGGGGAGTATGCGGTCACCCTCGCCGCCGACCTCGCGAATCACCCGCCCGATTCGACCGGCGAACTCGTCGACCGATGCGTCGACGCCGGCATCGTCGTCGACTTCCCCGTCACCGACGCCGACCTCACCGACGTGCTCGCCATGCTCGACCGGTGGTCGGCGATCGCCGACGCCACGAGCGACGAAGCCCGGGCCGAACAGGTCAACCTCCTGCTCACGAAAGCGTCCGCGTACCCGCGGCTGACCAACCACGCCGGCGACGGCTGGCACCTCCACTACCGCGACGACCAGCAGTCCCTCGCGGGCGTCCTCGAGGCACTGTTCTCCGTCGGCACCGCGCTGCACCTCGTCGGCCGCGGCATGCACCGACTCGGCCGCTGCGCGCTCGAGGAGTGCACCGCCATCTACGCCGACACCTCGCGCAACGGCCGTCAGCGGTACTGCTCACCCAGGTGCGCGAACCGGGACGCCGTACGACGCCACCGAGCGCGCTGACTCTCAGCCGAGCGGGTGGCGGCTACCGACTCGGCGACAGGAACGCCGTCGACCCGGACAGATCCCCGGGACGGTGGGTGCGGGACTGCACGAGCCCGCGGCGTTCGAGGATCGGCCGGACCCCTTCGCCGAAGTTGTACGCCTCCTCCAGGTGCGGGTAGCCGGAGAGGACGAAGTGGTCGAGTCCGAGCGCCGCGTACTCGGCGATGCGGTCGGCGACCTCCTCGTGCGAGCCGACCAGCGCGGTGCCCGCACCGCCGCGGACAAGTCCGACCCCGGACCACAGGTTGGGGGCCACCTCGAGAGCGCGCGCCCCACCGTCCTTCGAATAGGCGCTGCCGCCGCCGTGAAGTTCCCGCATGCGCCGCTGGCCCTCGGAACCCGACCGGGCCAGGCTCTGCTGCGCCTGCTCGACCGTCGCCGGGTCGAGGGCGGACAGCAGGCGGTCGGCCTCGGCCCACGCCTCCTCGGACGTGTCGCGACTGATCACGTGCAGTCGGATGCCGTAGTCGAGGGTGCGGCCCTGGACGTCGGCGAGGTCGCGGATCCAGGCGATCTTCCCGGCGACGGCACTCGGCGGCTCGCCCCACGTGAGGTAGGTGTCGGCGAACTGGGACGCCACGGTGCCCGCCGCCGGCGACGACCCGCCGAAGAAGATCGGCGGCACCGGGTCGGGAATACGCTGCAACTGGGCGTTCTCCACCCGGATGTATTCACCCGCGTAGTCGACCGGCCCGGTTCCCGCCCACAGCTTTCGGATGACGTCGAGGAATTCGCCGCAACGGGCGTAGCGCTGGGTCTTGTCCAGGTAGTCGCCGTAGGTGCGCTGTTCGTGGTCCTCACCGCCGGTGACGACGTTGAGCAGCAGCCGTCCCTGCGACTGCCACTGGAACGTCGCCGCCATCTGCGCGGCAAGCGTGGGGCTGAGCAGTCCGGGACGCAGCGCGACGAGGAACTTCAGCGTCTCGGTGGTCTCCAGCATCATGGCCGTGGTGAGCCAGGCGTCCTCGCACCACGCGCCGGTGGGCGTCAGAACCGATTCGAAACCGTTCGACTCCGCCGCCGCGCCGATCTGGTTGAGGTATCGCAGCGTCGCGGGACGGTCCCCTGCCATGGAACTCCCGTGACCACCCGCCATCAGGTTGCGGGAATCACCGTAGGTGGGAAGGAACCAGTGGAAATGCAGAGACACGCGCGATCCTCTTGTCGACGACAGATGGGCAGCGCAGGCCAGTTCATCAACGACGGAGCCGGGCCGCGAGGGTTTCGATCACCGTGATTCGGAGTAGTGCCCGACCGCAGCCGGCAAGGTTACGGTCGCCGCGCTATGACTACGCTGTCCGACGCCCCGTACACATCCTCGAACGAATCCGACCTCGAACGGCGAAAGCGGCTCCGCACCGTCGTCGCCGCCAGCCTGCTGGGGACGACGGTCGAGTGGTACGACTTCTTCCTCTACGCGACGGCCGCCAGCCTCGTCTTCAACCAGCTGTTCTTCCCTGACCAGAGTTCGTTCGTCGGCACCATGCTGGCGTTCGCCACGTTCGCGGTCGGTTTCGTGGTCCGGCCCATCGGCGGAGTCGTCTTCGGCCACATCGGCGACCGCATCGGGCGCAAGAAGACGCTCGCACTCACCATGTTCATCATGGGCATCGCCACCGCCCTGATGGGTGTGCTGCCGACGGCCGCGCAGGTCGGGGTGATCGCGCCGGTACTGCTGCTCCTGCTGCGCATCCTGCAGGGGTTCGCGCTGGGCGGCGAGTGGGCGGGCGCGGTGCTCCTCGCCGTCGAACACAGCCCCCCGAAGAAGCGCGGCATCTTCGGCAGCATCCCCCAGATCGGTCTGGCGCTGGGCCTGGCCCTGGGCACCGGCGTCTTCGCCGCACTGCAAGTAATCTTCGACGACGCTCAGTTCCTCACGTACGGATGGCGAATTGCCTTCCTGCTGAGCCTGATCCTCGTCTTCGTCGGATTCGTGGTCCGCCTGAAGGTCGAGGAGACTCCCGCGTTCCAGGAGGTTCACGACCTCTCGAAGCGCTCCTCCGCTCCGCTGAAGGATGTGTTCCGCGGCCGGGTGCGCCGGGGCACCGTCCTCGGTCTGCTCTCGCGGTGGGGCGAGGGCGCCGCGTTCAACACGTGGGGCGTCTTCGCGATCACCTACGCCACCAAGGATCTGGAGTTCGCCAAGATTCCCGTTCTCCTCGTCGTCACCGTCGCCGCGACGGTCATGGCCGTGCTCCTGCCGTTCTCCGGACTGCTGGTCGACCGGTACGGCGCCAAGCGGATCTACCTCGTCGGGATCGGGGCCTACGGACTCGCGGTCTTCCCCGCGTTCGCCCTATTCGGGACGGAGAACGTCGTCCTGTTCGGCGTCGCGATGGTGCTGGTGTTCGGCGTCGTCCACGCGCTCTTCTACGGGGCGCAGGGCACGCTGTACGCGAGCCTGTATCCCACCGAGATTCGCTACACCGGACTGTCCGTCGTGTACCAGTTCTCCGGGATCTACGCGTCGGGCATCACCCCGATGATCCTCACCGCCCTGATCGCGGCCGCCGGCGGTACTCCCTGGCTGGCCTGCGGATACCTCGTCGCGACCTCGGTCGTGAGCGTCGTGGCGACCGCCCTGATCCGGAAGCAGGACCTCTACCTCTGAGACCGCCCCACTTCCGAACGGGTGCTGACGGCCACGTTCGATACACTGGTGTATCCGATACGCTAGTGTATCGACGGTTGCTGTCGACCCGATCGGAGGAAACATGCCGACCTCACCGGCGCGCTCCTCCGACCCTGCCACCGACACACCCAGGAAGGTGACGAAACGGCGCGGCCAAACTCGGCGGCGTCTGCTCGACGCCGCCGTCGAGGTGTTCGCCGAAAACGGGTTCGGACGGTCGACGGTCGAGCAGATCTGCGAACGCGGCGGCTACACGCGCGGCGCCTTCTACTCCAACTTCGCGTCGCTGGACGAGATGTTCTTCGCCATGTGGGAG